>CAZIGP010000048.1:0-12670 GCA_964538425.1 uncultured Pirellulales bacterium
AGCCTGCCATGCGATTAAGGACAAGAACAATCTAGAGATCTTTGGCGTCGCCGATTGCTGGAAAACGCGCGCCGATAAGTATGCCGCGCTCGTCGGCACCAAGTCGCATACCGACTACCGAAATCTTCTCGATAAGAAAGAAATTGATTACGTAACCATTTCGACGCCGGAACACTGGCACGAGAAAATGGTCCTCGAAGCCTTAGATGCTGGCAAAGCGATTTACTGCGAAAAACCGCTGACACACACGATTGCCGAAGCCCAAGCAATCGTGAAGAAGCAAAAGGAGACCGGTAAAGCCATTCAAGTGGGCGTGCAATCGATGTCAGACGACAGCTATAGCTCGGCTGGCAAGGCCATCGAACAAGGAGTTTTAGGCCGGGTCGTTCAAGCGCAGATCGAATATGTAAGACGTTATGACAAGCAAGGGTTGTTTCGTAATTCAAGCCTCGACAAAAACATGCAAAAACCCGCCGATCTCAATTGGGAGGCTTGGCTGGGACCTGCGCCAAATGTGCCGTGGAATCCGCACCATTATTTTGAATGGCGCTGCTATTCTGCTTACTCGGGTGGCATTGCCACCGATTTGTTCGTCCATCGAATCACCCGAATGATGAAGGCTTGCAACCTCGGTCTTCCACGCCGCGTTGTCGGCAGGGGAGGCATCTGGCAATGGAATGATGGCCGCGACTTGCCCGACAATTTCGAGATGATCTGCGAGTTCCCTCGTGGCATGACCGTCTATGTGCTCGGTACTCAAAGTAATCGGGTTGATTTTGACCACCTGATTCGTGGTTATCGGGGAACATTGTATTTCAACGATCAGGGCTGGATTGCCAAAGACAAAGATGGCAAGGAACTAGCGTCACACAAAAAGACGGGCGCTGAAGAAATTGATCTCCACCACATCAATCTCCACAACCATTTGCGCAGTGGCGAACCCTTGAATTGTCCCGTCGAATTAGGAATGGCCGGAGTCGTTGCCACCTGTATGGCCAACGAATCGTGGCGCAGTGGACGGATGATGGCATGGGACAAAGAACAAGAGGCCATGGTGCCGGCAGATTCCTTGAAACAAAACTATCTCCCCGAAGACGGCTCATAATCTCCAGGCCAGAGAATTGAATCATGGAAACAACTATCTCCAATCACCCGGCACGACGTCTTGATCTTATCAGGCTTCTCCTAGTATCCATTGCCTACTCTTGCGCACTTGCAAGCGCCAGGGCAGAAAGTTCACCTGAAACGATCAGGCTTTTCAATGGCCATGATTTCAAAGGCTGGTACGTCTACACCGAGCAAACAAAGCGGGAAAATCCCGGCGTTTTTCAAGTAGTTGACGGCATGATCTACGTTCCTGGCGGGAAAGAGGATGTTGCCTATCTCGGCGGCTTAATTACGGAGCAGCCTTACGAGAACTACCGTCTGCGGCTGGAATATAAATGGGGTGAGAAAACCTACGGAGTTCGCAAAAATAAAGCGCGTGACGCGGGTGTGCTCTTGCACTGCACCGGTCCCCATGGTCCGGGGCCGTGGATGAACTCGTATGAGTTTCAGATTATCGAAGGTGGCACCGGGGACTTGCTGTTGGTCAACGTCGCGCCGGACGACACTGGCAAGCCCCTCGAGCTGAAATGCACTGCCGAAATTGAAACTCGTGGTGGCCGAAAGTACTTCAAGCCGGGCAGTGAGCTAGCAACAGTGGATTCGGGACGGCTGAACTGGTGGGGGCGTGATTCCGAGTGGCAAGATAATGCCGGATTCCAGGGGCGGGAAGACGTCGAAAGTCCGTTCGGACAATGGACCAAGTGTGAAATCGTGGCTCGTGCCGACACGCTGGAATACTTTGTCAATGATCAACTTGTTAACCGCGTCCGTGGTTTGAGTGTGCAGCAAGGGAAAATCCTGTTGCAAACCGAAGGCGCCGAAGTCTGGTACCGAAATCTCGAACTCACACGGCTGGGCAAGTCGACGAAGTAACTCCGACAAAACTTGTCATTCTCATCATTTTTCGCACGACGCACACACGGCAAGTAATGCACCAACCATCTACCATTCCGATTGCTTTTGGCCAATGCATTGTCTTTGCCTGTATTAGCTTCGCTGCAGCCGATCGAATGGTTGCTGGTACATTTGAAGAGATTAACTCGCAGGCACTCCAGGAACTGCGATCAGGCCTTCAAAACGAATCCTTTTCGGTGAAAATGCAGGCAGCAGAGTTATTGATTGATTTGAGCTATACGCAAGACGTTAAAGCAGCATTTGAAGCAGAATTGAAATTGTGGAGTGAAAAACCGAACGATCGAATTCCAGCGTGGTTTATCTTGGCAAAGCAGGCGGTTCGACCAGCAGATCGTGAATACTATCTGGACAAACTTTGGAAAGTGTCCTCGGATCCAAATAGTTCTGATCACATACTCGCCACAAAAGCATTAGCCCAATTGAAATGTACAATTCGCGAGCAAGAAAAATCAGTGATCAAGGCCGCAGCCCACGAGTTATCAGCGGAAGTGGCATATCGTCGCTGGCTTTTGGCCACTTCGGGCACGCCGGAAGATCTATTGTGGCTTGCTGATTTATTGAAGAGTGAAATCCCACAAGTGCGAAGTGACGCTGCTTATGCGTTAAGGCACTTGGCCACGAAATTGCCGGCGAAAGTTACAGAAGAATTGGAGAAGGCAGCCAATTCTGAAGCTGAATCAAGTTGCCGTGTGTACTTGATTAGTGCTGCTTTTTGCACTGCTCCAAATTCCACAAAGGAACAGCACTTTAAAGACATTCTCTTGCCATATGCTCACGATCAAAACACTGAGCTAAAGATCGAAGTCGTGAATGCGCTGGCTGCGCGTGGCGCGGAAGACGACGTCGCGCTCCTAAACAAATTACTGAATGATTCAGAACCCGCTGTCCGACTGAGCGCGGCCAACGCAATTTTGAGAATCAATCGTCGACAACCGCTAACCTTCAAAGCCTTGGATTGGATCGTCTTGGCATTCTATGGAATAAGTATGATGTGCGTCGGCTGGTTTTATTCGCGTGTAAAAAATGTCGAGGAATATTTACTTGGTGGACGCGATATGAAACCGTGGACGGTGGGCATCTCACTGTTTGCCACATTGATGAGCACACTAACCTATTTGGCCGTGCCCGGTGAAATGATTCGGCATGGCCCAATGATTTTGGGAGGAATTCTCAGCTATCCGTTAGTGTATCTGATCGTCAGTCGCTTCATCATTCCCAGCTTTATGAAGCTCAGAGTTACCAGCGCATATGAAATCCTGGAGCAGCGTTTCGGACTCAGTGTGCGAATGCTTGGATCAAGCTTGTTTCTCTCGTTGCGCCTACTCTGGATGGCACTGATTGTTTATGCAACCGCATCAACTGTGCTGGTTCCACTTCTTCGCTTGGATCCTTCCACGACGCCATGGATCTGCGCGGTCATGGCTATTGTGACGATAACTTATACGTCTATGGGAGGATTGCAGGCTGTCGTATTTACTGACGTATTGCAGACATTTATCATGTTGGCTGGTGCCCTTTTGTCGATTCTGATTATTACGGCAAAATTGGGCGGCATCATCGCATGGTGGCCGACAAGTTGGGCGCCACAATGGGATACTCCCCGTTTTTTCTTTTCGACCGATTCACGCGTTGCTCTAGGGCTGGTCATCCTGTCAACACTCACTTGGTATGTTTCTACTGTCGGCTCTGACCAAATGGCTATTCAACGTTATCTTGCAACGCGCGACGTAAAAGCCGCGCGAACGATGTTTGGTATTTCACTTTGGTGTGATGCCGTCGTAGGAACATTGCTGGCAATACTAGGGCTAGCATTGTTTGCGTATTTTGATAAATATCCGGCAATGTTATCGGACGGTGAGACAATCCATTCGAATGCTGATAAATAGCTCCCACAATTTATCGTTAAAGTACTGCCGGCAGGAATTGGTGGATTGGTGGTTGCTGGAATTCTGTCGGCTGCTATGGACAGTCTCTCTTCTGGTGTTAATTCATCGTGCTCGGTTATTACCGTTGATTGGCTCGATCGTTTTCGACGTAAAAAGTTACATGGTCAGCAGCACGTTCGCGAGGCGAAAGTAATTTCTTGGTTAGTAGGGCTGGCCGTTGTATTGCTTAGTCTCTTTGCCAGCATCGTCGAAGGAAACTTATTGGAAAAATGTTATACCGTCGTCAATTTGTTTACAGCGCCTTTGTTTGTACTCTTCGTACTAGCCATGTTCATACCTTGGGCTACTGTATTTGGCACTTGGATGGGAGCAGTTGGAAGCATCGCGATTGCAATTGCCATGGCTTATGGAGAACTTTTTGGACTTAGTTTCTTATGGCTCACCCCAGTATCCTTATTTGTTGGCATTGTCGTGGGATGCCTCAGTAGTTTGATACCAATTGGAAATCGGCGGCCAATGTTGAATATCTGTTCCAATGGTCAATCGGACTAATTCATTGTTCAAAATCGCGATTAGAAATAGCAGACGGTGCCAACTTCAAAGCAAACTGGATCCACGTTATTTCTCAATTTCTCAGAACGATGCGCCGAGCAAGAGCAGTAACTCTTGGGAGGTTCTGTCCATCTTCGGATTGTAAGCCGCCTAGTAGAGAGATTGTTAGTCTTTGTGCGCTAACGTTTGCTTTTCGGCGGATTACTTATTGGTGAAAGCACGAATGCAGGCAACCGGGACAAAAGCAGGGCAACGGCGTCAAGTGTAACTTACGACTGTTGGCCTTGAGAACAGTCGCAAGTGCTTAGACCGATCAAGATCTTACTAGCGGAGAGGACAGGATTCGAACCTGCGGACCGGGTTGCCCCAGTCACCGATTTAGCAAACCGGCGCTTTCGACCACTCAGCCACCTCTCCAGAGGTCGGAATCGTTGCTGCAAATCGTTCGGTAATCCGGCGAACTGCTTGGCAACGACCATCCAAACTACAAATTCTATTAAATCGGCATTGGCCTGCAAGGTTTCCAGCAAACTCCTTCGCATACAGAACGTTTGCAGATTACCGGATAAACCGCTGTTCTGCCGGGAAATCCGGGCAAATTTTGCTTCCGGCCGGCATTCTCGGCAGGTAACATAGGGTATCTTTGCGGCATGAAGCGGCAATGGTCGTCGCTTCGACCCACGTCTTCGCCGACGTTTCTGCCGAATTTTCAGGAGTTTCCGATGGCGACGCTTTGCGCAAATTTGCAGCGGACCAGGCTCAACTGGGTTTCCACCTCTGCGGCACTACTTTCCATTATTTATGGACTGGCCTGGGTGCCCGCTGGTTCGGTCTTCGCGGCAGAAGCGAATGCGGTCAATGCCGCCACCGATTCGATTACGGCCGACGAACTGCAAGAGTTCGTCAAAACGCTGGCCGACGATGCTTTTGAAGGTCGCGAAGCCGGCAGCCGCGGCGGTCGCGCAGTCGGCGTTTATCTTGGCGAGTATTTTCAAAAACATAAACTGCGTGGCGGCGGAACCAAAGGTGGATACTATCAACCGTTTGGCGCCAACAGTCGCAACATTCTCGGCTATCTCGAAGGGAGCGATCCCGAACTGAAGAAGCAATACATCTTCGTCATGGCGCACTACGATCACGTTGGCTACGGCAATGCTCGCAACAGTCATGGCCCAACAGGCTACATTCACAACGGCGCCGACGACAACGCCAGCGGCGTCTCGGGCGTGCTGGAAACGATTGATGCCTTCGATCACTTGCCACAGCCGCCGAAACGTTCGGTGATGTTTACGCTGTGGGATGGTGAAGAAGCTGGCTTGCTTGGCTCGAAACATTGGATCGAAAATCCGACGGTGCCGCTCGACAAAATTGCAGCCGCGATCAACGTCGATATGATCGGCCGATTGCGAAACGATCGGGCCATGATTTATGGCTGCCGCACCAGTTATGGTTTTCGCCAGATGGTAAGTCGGCAGAATGAATCGGTTGGGCTCACACTCGATTTCAACTGGTTGATGAAAGCCGAGAGCGATCATCATCCGTTTTTCGCCGCCGGCATTCCCGTGCTGATGCCTCACACCGGCTTGCACGACGACTATCATCGGCCTAGTGACGATGCGGAAAAGATCAACAAGGTTGGCATGCGACAAATAAGCCAGTTGATGTTTCGCATGGCGCTGGAATTTGCCGACATGGATGAGAAACCGAAATTTCGCACCGCTTCACGCAGTGAATCACCGTCGACTCGATCGATGCGCGAACAACTGTTGCCGCCGCTGGCAGGCCGACTCGGTTTGAGCTGGGATGAAACAAAATCGAAAGACGGCGTGTTGCACATCGCAAACGTGGTTGCCGGTGGTGCTGCCGCCAAAGCGGGTTTGAAACCTGGCGACCGCATTGTGAAATATGCTGGCAAACCGTTTGAAAGCGCCGAGGAGTTTCGCAGGCTTGTGCTTGCGACTCGTGGCGAAGTTGTGATGACGGTCCAGCGCGATGGCAGTCAAGAACCGCTGGAGTTGAAAGTCTCCCCGCCTGGGCAACCGATTCGGCTTGGCATGAGTTGGCAAATGGATGACGCCGAGCCGGGCGCAGTCATGCTGACACGCGTGGTTCCAAGTTCTGCGGCCGATCGTGCCGGTTTGCGAGTCTATGATCGCATCTACGAAGTGAATGGTGAGCGTTTCGCTACGAGCGACGATTTCTATCGGCTGGTGAACGAACTGGCTAGCCCGCTGGAACTGCTGGTCGAAACCCGCGGCAAAGTGCGACATGTGAAAGTGGAGCGCGCCGAGCTGGTAATGGCGGATGAGATGGATGGAAATAGGAATTAGGAACTTTGGCCGAGGGATTTGTTAATCACTAAACTTTTTGCGCACAGATTTTTCGGTCCGCACTTCTGCTGTGCGCTGGTCTTCCGCCTCTGTGCAAAGTTCGAATTCATCACTGAATTAAAAAATCGAGATCTGCAGGCAACAAGTTCATTGTTGTGGCGCGATTTCTTCAGACCAGATTACTCCGTGTTGCCACTCGCCACCTGGATCATTCCAGCACCTCGCTAGACCAATCTTTAGCGATGTTGGCGGCATTTCAATTTCGGCTCGGAAGCGGCCAGCATGTTTTGGGGGAATGCTCATCATGCCAGCGCCAGTACCGCACCAAAAAGGAGACTTTTGTTGCAACTTTAGCGACTCGGGATCTGTCCACTTGCAGACATAAATCGGAAGGATTTCTCCCGCCGGCGGTTTACGAGCGAAGGAATTCATGCGATACCCGAAGTAATCAATTGGTTGGTCAAGTGGGTTCACGATGATCAGATTGGCCATTAAGTAAACACGTTCGCCGCGTGGTGCGCCGCTATACGAGACAACCAAAATGCTTGGTTCGGAGAGCGCAGCAGCATCAGTTACCAAGGAGCCATTTGTTTCCGCGAAAGTCTCAATTGGCAATGTATTATGGTCTACCGCAGGAACCAACATGTCGTCGATTGACGATGAGGAGGACGGTACAGGCAAGGTGTCGGTCACCCGGTCGCAGCCAGCAAACAATAGCAGAACGCCGAGCACCAAATGATGAACCATACGGATGAGAACAGAAAATCTGCCGTTATTTGCAAGCTGATTCATGCTCAAGCCCCGTTGAATATTGGACACAGTGATTATTACGCAAGGTTGGCGCGTTGCAAAGCAAAATCTGCCCTAAGTGGAGAACTCTTTGAAACTCAACTGTTCCCATAACATTTAGATCTTCGAAACAAACTGCTGGATTGTCGGGTTGCTATCGCCTATCTTATTTCTCGCAGTGCTAGTCAAGCTAACGACCCCTAACACTCAGCTTTAGCTCTGGATTCTTTATGAGTGATCGACTGGTGACCATTGCAAGTTTCGCTACTCCGCTAGATGCACATCTAGCAAAGAATCGATTGGAAGCCGATGGTATTCGAGCCGCTTTGGAAGCAGAAACAACTTCGAGCATGGCTTGGTATTTGACCAATGCGATTGGCGGCGTGAAGTTGCTGGTGTTCGAACAAGATGCCGAGCAAGCAGTTACTGTACTGGAAGAAAATGGCGCAGACGAACAAATGGAGATCGAGGAGCACTTCGAAGACGATTGGGGTGATCCTGAAAACTCAGAAGATTTCGAGCTATTAGACGAATCAACCCAAGAAATTACCGGCACAAACGAAGACCATGATGAAGGCGATAATAATATTCTGCTAACCACGCGCGAAGAAAATGCTGACCGTGCGTTTCGTAGCGCTGTATTGGGAATTTTACTCTTTCCACTCCAGTTTTGTACGATCTGGTTACTCGTGAAGATTTTATTTTCCCGCGAGCAATTAAATTCTGAAAAAAGAAAACGAGCAATCTTAGCAACAGTAATAACAGTAATAAGTACTTCATTCACTTTTGGATATTTTTACTTTCTACTCACGATCAGGCACTTCTAGAGGCTCCTATGACCAATGAAAAAACAATCCAAGCTGCGAGTGGATGGGTCCGGCTACCACTCAATCTGGCGCTTTTATTTGGTGGCGGATTTCTTACGATCATCGGATTTGCACTGGCGCCTGCTGGGCTGTTGCTCGCGCTGCCAGCTTTGGTGGCGGCGATTGTAGGGCTATTTTGCTTAGGCGGGCATTTTACGTTGGCGCCGAACGAAGCTTGCGTGCTGAGTTTTTTTGGGCCCTACATTGGCACGGTGCGAGAAAGTGGCTTTTACTGGGCAAATCCGTTTTATACAAAACGCAAAGTTTCGCTGCGGGCGCGGAATTTTGAAGGAACGAAGCTAAAAGTAAACGACAAACAAGGAAATCCCATCGAAATAGCGGCCGTCGTTGTTTGGCATGTCGTTAATTCGGCTCAAGCATGTTTCGATGTCGAAAGCTATGAAGATTATGTGAAGGTGCAAAGCGAAACGGCCGTGCGTCATCTAGCGAACAACTATGCCTATGATCATGGCGAAGAACATGAAATAACGCTTCGTAGCGGGGTCGAAGAAGTGTCCGCTGCACTCCGAGCCGAGCTTCAAGAGCGATTATCGAAAGCTGGGGTATCGGTAGAAGAGGCCCGGCTCACGCACCTTGCTTACGCACCGGAGATCGCCGGCGCCATGCTACGCCGTCAACAAGCAGAAGCTGTAATCGCTGCCCGGCAGAAAATTGTGCACGGTGCCGTAAGCATGGTTCAGATGGCCATGGTAGAGTTGGAACAGAAACAAATTGTATCACTCGACGAAACTCGAAAAGCTACACTTGTGAGCAACTTGCTAATCATCCTTTGCGGAGAAGCAGAAGCACAGCCGATTATTAATGCAGGAGTGCCGCAAGTGTAATTGGTTAATAACAGCTTACTCTTAAAGCATCCGGTACGGCTCAAAACCAAACGATATGCCAATTAGAATCCATTAAAAAAGTTGAATTGCGATAAAACCTCGCTCCGGTAATTTGATTCAACTTTTGTCAGTTGTGTTTGAAGATTGGTCTGGCACGAGTAAGTCGAAGGATATCGTGATATTCGCGCCGACGTTGATTTGGCCCAGCGGAAGTTGTCCTTCATCGCCGACCTCTTCGGAAGAAGGAACAGACTGCACGGCGTTTTGCGCGCCATTCGTGAAACGGTTGCTTCCCCAGTTATAGCCCGCGTAATTATTCGTTTCATTAATCGTGCGCGGATTGCCTGGTTTGCAATTAAGTTCAGCGGCGAGCGCTACAGCTTTTTCTTTCGCGGCAGCAATAGCCATTGCGCGCGCTTTGTCACGATATTTGCGGAGCTCGGTGGTTCGAAACTCAAAACCACTCACACGATTCGCGCCATTTTTTAGCACTGTTTCGACTAGCGTTTGAAATTTCTTCGGATCTTTTAGTTTCACGCTATAGCTGCGTTGCACATTGTAGCCGCTGATGATTAGATCGTTATGTTCGCGATAAACGATGTTTGTATTAAGATGATCGGTCTGGATGAATTTTTCCTCGATACCAAGTTTTTTAATGGCAGAGATCAACTTGCCCGCAGCTTCATCATTGGCCGACAGGGCTTTATCGAGGTTAGCATCGCGCGTCTCAATGCCGAAATTGAAAATCACTTCATCCGGTTGAACATAGATCACTGCCTCACCTGAGGTAGTAATCGTTCGCCGCAAGTTTTCATCTGCCCAAGATAGATGAACGGTATTGAGCAGAATAACACCTAATGAAATGGTGCGAAGATACATGAAAACACCTCGTCGAATGAGTGTGGATGTGGGTATTTGCAGCAAAGAAGCTACGTACATTTACCCAAAATCTTAATCGATCGAGTCGTCGATTCGCGTAACGAGTGTGTAACAATGTGAGGGCAGGCTCGACCCGTTGACCATCACTTTAAAAATGCCTCATCAAAAAGATGAGCAAAAAAGGAAAATGACGCTAAAATAGTCGACATGGACGAAACTCCTGACGCCAATGAAATCGACGAACAAACACCTGTGCAATTTCGCTTCTCGTGGGCGAACGCGCCTCTTGCGCTACTGCCGCTTGGCGTAATGACTTGGACAATCTGGGACGTGCTAGCGCACCCGTTCAACCGCTGGACCATGATGCGCACTGTATTGCTTGTCGTGTTCAGTCTACCGGCGTTTATTGGAGCATTGTTGGGCGGAGCGATCGGTCTCCGCGTGGGTTCAACCATTGGATTGGGTTTTGTGCTCATGGGGATGTTGGTTGGGATGGTCGTGATTCGAGTGTTTTTTGTGTGAATCGCTGTGTCTCAACAGAACCGCGATTCAATTCAATCCTTACTATCAATCTGCGACTATATTGTTAGCTAATGTCGATTTTGGTATTCAAACGATACGACAGCGCGGCCGGTGCTGGCACGATAGCTTTTTGAAGACTTGCTTTGAGCGCGGTTGCCAGTTTTCATGACGCTGACAACGCGCCACTTTGGCGAATGCCGACAATGAGCGATTAAGCTGGGATGGCTTGCGGTAACGCTAACGCGATCGCCTGCAGCACAATACAAATCGGCGACGGCTTCAGTCACTCGCATGCCAATGCCCAGGCCTTGAAAGTCGGGCAATGTGACGATGCGGGAAATGCGACGATGGTTTTTGCGTCCCATGATCGGCAAAGTGGCGCAGAAGGCGACGGGGATTGAGTTCGAATTTCGGAATGTTGAGCATGGAGCATCGGCAAACTCCGCACCTGATGTTTTCCATAGTGCAACAAAGCATTGTGCCGATGGGTTCAAGTTACTGCTTAGATAGTGATAACGTGCAAACAATCGCCACATAGATCGCTTGCAACGATACAGTTCGAGTTGGATTGGTGGTCGCCGAAGTGACCTCCGCTGTGAAAATGGGGAATGCGAAACCGGGAGTGAGGAATCCTTATCTTTACTATCGCTGCCCGACTCGCGGTGACTAACATTCAGCGTATAACTCAAAAATTCGCGCGTTGACATATCGACTACCCAATCCGGCGTGAGCCAATCAAACACATCGTAGTGACACGTAACGGCAACAAAATGGGCACGAATCCGGCCGGTACGAATGGCTTTAGCGATGGCGGCCGAACCGAAGTGTGCAACATGACGATCGACAACACTGGTGAATTCATCGAAAGCGACAAGAGGTAAAGGGGAATGAAATAATGCAGGATCTCTGCATTCGTAGGCGCCCGCCAGTGCCCGTGCTAAATCGCAGCGAAAACGTTCGCCGCCGCTAAGAACATGATACGGTTTGACCCATGATGGCGGGGAGCTGAAGCCGACGGCAGTAAGCAGCGTGGTGATATCATGAATGGAGAGTTTTGTCCCTTCTACTTTTGTGAGAGGAGAATCAAAACAATCAATAACCGCGCGATCTTTTGGCCAATCGATGTGTTCGATGAAGTGATTGCCGAGTAATTTTCTGGCGAGCGTTGTCTTTCCGCTGCCGGATGGGCCAACGATCAAACCGATTTGCCAAGGAAACGAATCGAGCGCAGGCATTTCTACCGTGAATTCTTCCGTGAGCTTTTCACAAAGCGGCACATCGAACATACCAGCGATTTGCTGCACACGAAATGAATTGTGTACCGGGCAGTTGAGCTGGATGTGGTGAAACATAGTGAAAAATGGGGAACGCGAGATGCGGAATCCCACATTTCGCATTTGTTTTCACAGCGTCATTACCTTGCAGACATAGCCTGCGGAGGTAAGTTGTTCGTAAAGTTCGCGTTGCCTGTTTTCATTGCAACACTCGACAATAAGTTGGAAGAGCGTCGGAATTTTTATTTCGCGTTTTGACTTATTTCGCAGGCAATTCGTTGTCGGTTTTTTGTCAGTGTTGTCTGGCATAACAAAAATTGATCCTCAAAGTTAGAAATAACCGCGAAAGCTTAAGAAAAAGTCTGCACATTGAGGAAAGTTACTCCGCTGTCAACTCTTCGACGATGGTGCGTAGTTGCTCATCGTTAAGTTTTGTGCCTTTCGGCATGCGACGTGAAAGCACAGCACGAACGGCGGCAAGTCGATCTCCAAATGAAAGATCGTTGATACTTTCGAGTGAGAATTTTCCTTTTGGTGACACGCCGCTATGGCAAACAGCACAGTGCTCTGAGACAAGAGACGAGGTTCGTGAGGCGATGGATGGTGGAGAGTAGATTTCGGGCGCTCCTGCGTCGACTGTTAATCCTCGATCCTGATATTGGCTATAGCTGTAAAGATACGGCGATACCACTGCCACTGGCACGG
>CAZIGP010000049.1:0-11186 GCA_964538425.1 uncultured Pirellulales bacterium
AGAAAAAGGAAAGCGCGAAATACAAAACATAGTTGTTGATAAAATATGCGTTCGCTGGGATTTGCCGCCTCAGATAAGGGACACGAGATTCTGAAAGCGGTTTATGAGGATCTCTGAAAAAACTCGCAACAACATCGTTGGAATCGCCAATAATATTTGAACTGGTACATTGGACTCAGAAATCCAGATTTAACATCATTGTGCAGCTATTTGAGCGACGCCAAGAATGACAACAGGTCGCGAAGCTCGTCCGACGTGAGCGTCTTGTGAAGACCTTGAGGCATGATCGAAACCGAGCTAGCTGTCAACGTCTCGATATCGGTACGTGGAATTCGGACTTCTGCTCTATCGGCCGTTCGCAAAAACACCACATCGGCGGTCTGGCGGGCCAGAATTCCGGTATAAACCTTTCCGGATACGGTGGTAATCGTGCGGGGCTCGAATCCTTGCACGATCGTGGCGCTGGGGAATACGATTGATTCCAGCAGATCGGCTGGTCTGCGGATGTCTCCAATCCGCGACAAATCGGGACCAATTCCTGCGCCACGGCCCAATGCTCGGTGGCATGCAGTGCAAGATGCCTTGCTGGAGAAAAACACCTGCTGACCATGTTGCACGTCACCACCGGCGAGCAGTGGTCTCAATTCATCAAGTTGTCGCTGTCGCTCCTTCTGATCACCACGCAGCCGCGAAAGGAGCGGCTCCCCTGCAACTTGCACCTCGTTAGAGAACTGACCGAGAACTTTGGTTAGGCTGTGCTCGGACACACTCCAAGCAGCGCTCGAATGCTCCAATGCGATTACCAGCTTGCGACCGAGATCGTCGTCTTTAGTTGTCAGAAATGCCGGCAACACTAATGGTAGTTCCAGCGGAGTAGTTTGGGGAACAACGTCCAGTAAAGCCGCCAACTGATCGTGGCTTAGAGAAGCTGCTCCGAGAATACGGGCGGCAGCCATTCGTTCCAGCGAATTTCCTTCCTCGTCGACTTTAGTCAAATAGCCGATCGCGAACTCGAAAAGTCGGCCGTCAAATTCTCCGAGCCGCCCGACAACCACGGCGAGCGCCACCAAACGTAATGGAGCAGGAAGTCCTTGAGTTCGTGCGATCTCAGTCAACTGCTGGTCAAACTGTCGAAAATCCTGATTTTGGATGACAGTCACCGCCGCCAACACGACGGCTGAATCGGTGTCGTCGAGAGCCTTAGCAAGTGGGTTGACCCATTCAGTGGGAACGGGATTTACGGCGGCGGCAGCCATTGCTTCCAATAGCACGACACGATGCCCCGCAGGAATATCGCGATTCATCAGCAGTTCGACAACCAACGAAGATACCTCCTTGCGATCGAGAAATCCGGCCAGCATGCTTCGAAGCAAGCTAACCTGCTCGTCGTCGAGCGACGGCGCTGAGATCCATTGCCGCGCTAGCTCCAGGATTTGCTCCGACCAGCCGCGGCGGCGTATTACGTCGATCGCCGACTGTTTTAAAGCGGCGTCCGTCGCGCCCAATAGTGGTGTCACTTGCTGTGGTGACAATTCTCCGTGTGCCATCTTATCCAGAGCAATTAGGGCCGCACGCTGAGTAGCCGGGTGTGAATCGGACAATCCAACTACCGTGAGCTCCCGACAATCGAGTTCAATGAGCGCGTTGATCAGGACATGTTCCAAGTGCCGCTCAAGCGGTGCGTGAAAGGACGCCAAGATCGGCGGCACGGCAGCCGAATCGCCGATCCGGACCAAAGCCGAAGCAGTCTCGCGACGCACGGCTGGCTCATCGGTCGCCAACACCTGCAATAGGCGGTTGCTGGCTGTTGGTTCGGCGACTGTTGACAGACAGCGCGCGGCGGTCAAGCGCACGCTGAGATCTTGATCGTAGGTTGCTTTGACAATCGCCGCGCGAGCCGACGGCGAACCGATGCGGCAAAGCGTCCAAAGGGCATTGCGACGTGATCGCACAGTGCCAGTCTTCAAGATTCCAGCGAGCTCGTCTAGCGGCTCGTCGCCACGCTGTGATAATTGGTCGATAGCCCGATCCCGGACGGCAAATCGGTCATCGTCGAGCAGATGAATCAGCTCATTGATCGTTAAGCGCTTCCACGAAATGTCCAATCCCCATGAATCGCCTCGCGGCTGATCGTTCCTTCGGCGAACACGATAAATAGCGCCGGGGATCAACTCTTGGTCAATGCTCGACGTGGGACAACCGTGGCGGTACCATCTGCCGGTATCGATCACGAGCAAACTGCCATCTGCGTCCTCCAACACATCAGTGAAGTGAACGTCTGGATTGTCGGACGTCACGAACGGCTGAGACGCTACCTGCCGAAACGTCGCTCCGCTCCGTTCGGTCGTCAACCGAACGACGGCATGGGTGTTGAATTCGGCAAAAAACAGGTTGTTAAGGTATTCTGCTCCAAAACTGCCGCTGCGGTAGCGGACAATGCCAGAGGGGGCTGAGTGTCCACGACGACTGAGCGGCTCGGGCAGTTCGCCGGTTAGCGGAGGTTTGCTGGTATCGTAGGGACGCGTGTTGCCGATGCCAATGACACCGGGAACCCAGTGCATGACCGCGTCATCACGACCTTTGTCTCCATACATATATACTGCGACAGTGCCGAGTGGCTCGCCTTCATCCGTAAAGGTGACTTCGACCGGATTGGCTGCACCGATCAGCCCGAAGACCCTTCCATCACTCCCATCCGAGCGGCAGGAAAAAACGCCGGTTAAGGCATTAGACAAAGGAAACTCCGGCGATTCGGTGATCTCGGATGGCTTGCCGAGTATCCATCCTCGCTGTGATCCGCACCAATAAATGCGGCCATCGGGCGCCAGCGTAGCTCCATGCAAGCCGTCATGTCTGCAATCGGAAATCGGGCCTGAATATGCTCGCGATGATCAGACACTCCATCACCGTCACGATCTTCCAGCCGCCAAATGCCTGGTGGCTCGGTGATGTACAAGGCACCTGCATACCATTGCACGCCGTTTGGTTGAACAAGCTTGTCAGCAAAGATCGTGCGACGGTCAAAACGGCCGTCTGCATCCGTATCTTCGAGCAACACAATGCGATGAGGCTTGGTTCTTGTCAGAGACGCCGCATCTCCGTTTTCACCGGAACTCTCCGCAACAAACAGACGGCCGCGATCGTCAAAGCAAGCAACCATGGGAAATGTCACCAACGGCGCCTGGGCGACTGGCTCGACGACAAAGTCCTCGGGGACTTGAATCCCAGTTGCACCCTCTGGAATCAGCCGGATGGATCGCAGCACGACAAAGCGGTTTCTTACCTCGCCGGCTGGACGAAATGTGATCTCCTGGTCCCCTTCCCGTAGTTCGACAACACCAATGGTCCGCTCAATGAAGTCGTTCCAATGGAAACGCGCTTGCGTCTTGCCACGTACTGTCGTGCCGTCTGAGCCAACGACGAGGGCGAATTCCTGGCCGTCAAAACCCGGCATGCAGGCGTAGTCGGTGACGATGCGGTACTTGCCCGCTTTAGCGCCTTTGATGTGCCACGTGGCGCGGTCATCCGAAGACCTCCAACCATCGAGCGCTTGTAAATCGCGGTCGAAGGTCAGATTCCGCCCAAACACCTCAGCGGACGCTGCCCGTAAATGAAAACCGCCGCTCGGACCTGCCGCAATGGGCCGCGATTGCACGCCTTCGAGTTGCGGCCGTGAGTCGTCTGGGGCAGGGCCGTGGAGCGGACCTTCCGGTAGCGATTGAATTTCGATATTGCGGTATAAGACCTCCGAATGCTCCGCTTGAAATAGAATTCGACCGCGCGCGAGTGGAACCCATTTGTTTCCGTCGACGCTGAGTTGCCGCAGATTGGTGGCACGAAAGTTAATATGTCCGTTGACAATATGGACGGCCTCTTCACTGCCACGGACAATCACCTCAACGGTATTCCAGCCATCAATTTCGTAATTGCCACTTTTGACGATCCTGGCAATCCCGGACGAGCCTTGGGTGCGTTGGACGCCATTTTCGCTAAGTGCTTGAAAACGGACGGTGCCGGCCGCCAATGCCTTGGGGTCTGCGGTGGTGTCAACCTGCGTTCCCATAACGGTGAAGCAGTCGCCCGTGTCACGTTCTTGGACCTGGCATTCGATGCTCCGCGGCCAGATGCTATTCGCACCCGTGACGTGATAAAGCAGGCCGGAATCCCGGGCGCTGTTGGCACGGGGTGCAAATCGCTTTTCGCCCCATTTGTATTGAAAGCGCAGCCGGAAATAGGCAAATTCGGCCTTTGACGCAAAATAACCAGCCGGTGCCGGCGAGCCGTTCGCAACGTCCTTGTAGATGTGAATCAATCCGTCATGGATTTGGAACATTCCATCGGCGTCAGCATCCTTGCCACTATCTTGACGATATGTGTACCAACCATCCAGGTTTGTGCCATTGAAGAGCGGCTGCCACCGTGCGTCATCACCGGAAGCATGATTCACTGCCATGGCAAACGCCATTCCAATGGCGATTGCCATGATTCGGTCATGGATCATTTGTTGCATTCGGCCGAGGTCATCGGCTGCCAATAGAAGTTGCAGTTGGGCAGCGTCCTGCAAATTGCTTTAAGTGCAGGCTTATTCGCTGTCCTGAGTTAAGCCGTAAAGCCTGGTCAAAGCTATTCGGCGACAGTGATTGGTTGGAAATGAATTGCAGGCAATCCCGAGATCCGCTTTAGCCTCCGCTTCGGACGACAATAGCAATCACTTGACGCTAGTCCGTCTCCGGGCGAGTAGCGTAGCGGCGGCTCCGGCGATCAACATTAGCGCCGAGTTCATCTCCGGCACTGAATTAACCCCCGCTCCCGGAGTTGTGGGAAAATGGGTCTGCCAGACGACAAAGTCGGCGCCGTCAACATCACCGTCACCATCGGCGTCGCCGTCAATTAACGTCGCCCCACTCGTAGTCGGAAAATGAGTTTGCCATGCGACAAAGTCGGCGCCGTCAACGTCGCTATCGCTGTCAAAGTCGCCCGGCACTTGGACGACAATCGTTCCCGTTGTGTCCACGATGACGTTGTCAATAAACATCGTGGCCGGAGGAGAAGCCCAAGCGTCGCCGTTGTAAAAGCCGACGGCATTGAACGTGAAGCCATGCGGTGTAGTAACTCCATTGCCAATCTCGACAGAATCTACATTCACGACCACACCAAGATCGGCACCTGTCTTGGTAAGTTTCAACTCAACTTGATGCACGCCCCCTTGGGCAATATCAAGAGCAGTTACTGGAATACTGCCTACGAAGGATTTCGAAAAAGCATTGCTGCCGCCGGGGCCAACTGTATAAGATTGCGCGTCAGCGACATGTGTGCCAAACCAGCCGCCATACCCAACTCCTCCGTCGCTTTCATTGCCCTCATCGGTTTGAAGTTCGCTACCATTATCAAACAAGCTGTATCGGAATCCGCCAAAATACGGAAAGCCGCTATCGACCCGTATGGCAAAACTTAGTTTGATATAATCGCCGTCATTGGCCAAAACGACATTGGAATACTGCGCCACGCCTGGTCGATCGACGGGACCGAGTTGCAAAGCATTTCCGCTGCCAATCATGGCGGTTGCATCGGGCACCACGGAAAGATATCCGCCGGTCGGTCCGGAACCACCGACCATATTATAGTGCAGCCAACTGGCATCACTTGTGCCAGTTTTGAAACGGTCACTATCGCTAAAATCGTCGTTGACCAGCGTCACGCCCGACGAACGAGATGCGCTGAGAATTAACATGAACGCGACAATGACCGCAGCAAAACGTTTCTCGGCCTGAATTTCGCCAGTTGTAGGCATGACTTTTCTCCTCAATCATCGTGTGTAATAAGCGCAAGACAGAATTAGTAGGTTCGACTGCGTTGATTTCAACAGCGTTCGGATTCAAACAAGGAGCAAGCTTATCGTCCCGTTGGAATGTTGAAATTAATGGTGTTTACTCCCGCGGTGACCTCCGCGGTGAGTAACGATGTTTCGACGGCGGAATACCTTTCTGGTACGAGCCACCGCACCGTGCCTCCCTGTTTTTGGTCGAGATCGGTGGAACCAACCGGACGGGCATTGGGAACAACATCGACCGCTTTGATCGTAATGCGATGTTTTCCTACCATGGCGCCATCGTCCTGTTTGAATGTGGTGAGTGAATACGTGCCATCGGAGCGTATTTCACCCGTTGCGCTGCGGCCAGTTTCTGGGTGAAACATAATCCTGCCTGTGTTTACGGCTTTTCCATCGATCGTGACACGGCCGTGAACCTCTCCCAAGCTCGGTCCCGCCGACCCGCACCCAGTAACCAAGAGGCAAGGTGCCAGGCATCGAGTGACCAAAAACAAACTTGTCGCAAATGCTTGGCAATGACGCACGACCAACCTCGAGGCATGGATTCTTCGAAACTGGAATCAGCTTAGAAACGAATTGCCGTTGTCGTTCGACTAGCGAAAGCCAGTCATCCGCACGTTCACTTATCCCTTCGCCAGCGGCGACAGATCACCGCTACCGAGAACATAGTGCCAGCTAGAGATATTAATGCTAAGGCCGATGGTTCCGGTACTACTCCAGTCGTCTCGACGACGACGTTGTCGACAAACATGGTGGCCGCGGGAGAACTCCAGGCATCGGCATTGTAAAAACCGACGGTGTCGAAATCAAACGTTTCCGTCGCCGTGACTCCGTTGCCGATTTCCACGCTGTCCATTGTCAACACCACTCCCAGATCAGCGCCCACCTTGGTAAGTTTCATCTCAAATTGGTGGACACCCCCCGCGGCAATATCCAGCGGTGTCACGGGAATGCTGCCGACTCCTGAGACGGTGAAAGGATTACTGCCACCGGGGCCAACGGTATAAGAATTGGCACCCACAGTGTGCGTTCCAAACCAGCCGGAATAGCCTGTAGCTCCATCGCTCTCATTTCCTGAATCGGTTTGAACTTCGCTTCCGTTGTGAAACAAGCCGTAACGGAAGCCTGCGGCATAGGAAAAGCCGCTAGCCACACGGACGGCGAAGCTCAATTTGATATATTCTCCATCATTAGCCAAGGTGACATTGGAAAACTGTGCCACACCTGGTCGATCGATGGGACCAAGCTGCAGAGCATTGCCGCTGCCAATCATGGCAGTAGCATCCGGGACGACTGACAGGTATCCGCTAGTGGAGCCCGATCCCCCAATCATGTTGTAGTGCAGCCAATTGACATCGTTGACACCCGTCTTGAAACGGTCGCCATCAGTAAAATCATCGCTAACTAGCGTTACACCCAGGGCCTGAGAAACGCTGAAGGCAAGCATGAATATACCGACGGCTGCCGAGAAACACTTGCGGTGCGAAAGGCTGAACATGGTAGACATTATCGATTCTCCTAGAACAAAGTTGCCTGAAACAAAGTTAGAGACGGGAACGGGAACCTAACGGACATCAAAGTTTATGGACGTCGATCGATTCACCTCCTGCCCGTGTCGAAAGCGCCTGATAGACGAACAGTTCGATGGTATCGACTAGCAATTGCACGTGCCCGTCGGCGAAAAGAAATTGCGCGCCTCCAGGGTGGGCGCTCCCGAAGGGCACCTCGTTATCCTCCGTCGCCGCGATCGGGAACAAACTGGAGTTGATGGGGTACTTTGCAGAACGGAAATCCCGCCCTTGGCTGATGCTTGCTGGACCGCAATTGTCAGCCGACGAGCAAGAACCTGCGACAAACCAAGGGCAGGGTCCGCCGACGCTTGCATTTCCGTAACCACTCCCCATTCCCCAACGCGATTCATGAATGCTCTCCCCAATTGCCAGGGTTTTGGAACTTCCATCCGTGATGACCTTGATCCCGTGCTTTTTGTTCATCACAAAGATGCCGTCCTGAAACACGTCTCCTTCGTAACTGGTAGCAGCTTTTGTCTTGCCACCAACAACCGCAAAGTAGTCGCGACGGATTTTGAAGCGCGTATATTTTTGGTGCGAAGGACAGATGTAGATCGGCAGTTCAATTTCGGCATATGCCAGGTTGGCCGGTAACGGAGGCTCACCGAAGTAATTGCCGAATCCCATCCACCCGATGGCTGCCACGGAATCATACAGACGTTTCAGCGCGCCATCTTCCACGTATGGCAGCAAGGCGGCATACACCGAATTCCCTCGACAATCGCCGGGGGTTAAGCAATGCCCACCCTGGGACGAAGGTCTCAGAATCACTTCCGCGGCTGCTGGGAAGGTTTTGAATGCGCTGTGATAGTTGTGCAGCGCGATCCCCAACTGCTTGAGGTTGTTGCTACATTGCGTCCTTCGTGCCGTTTCACGGGCCGCCTGCACGGCCGGCAAGAGGAGCGCGATCAGAATGCCGATGATCGCGATCACCACCAACAACTCAACTAGGGTAAATCCCTGGCGATATTTCGTGGACACAGAATTTTTCTCCGCCTAGGACTACGCTCGTTGTGGATACCGGACAGCGAATGCACGGTGCAACGCAAAGCCATCGATTCTGTTTCCCCCAGCAACCGCGACCAGGTAATTGCACCGTGACATCCGAAGTCCTTGTTTTGCCTATCGATCGAATCGCCGCCGCCTTCCCTTGCACACGCTGGGGCTGAAAAACGCCTCATAGACGCTTTACTACCGCGAATGATATTCCCCTTCCCGGCCCTTTGCGGGCAGAGCATCGTGGGTCGATTAGCGTGCCACGATTAATGTGGTCGTGATCCCCCCGGTTTACAGGCCGTTTAGTATCGAAAAGCGTTAGCCGACAGATTCGTCGCGGCCAGCAACTCTTTAACGCATACAAGATGTCCGCCTGTCGGCGGAATTCACCTAAAAAATCAGTCAATTTTCTCGTACTCAACGCAACTACTGTCAAAGAAAGCACTTGTGAACATTGATCATTAAAAAAAGGCAGCGACGGGGTGATTCCCAGATGCTGTCGGCAGAAATCGGTTTAGCAGTCACGCTTGCAGATTTTCTCCGACTTTTCATTGAGAATCTGCAAATTTGCGGATAAAAAATCGCCGGCAGCGGACATTACCACTAGGTAGCGCGGTATGTCGCGATGTATTTGCCTCGGCGAGTGAGCTAAGCGGAATCAACAGGACCTTCGGGTCGGGAATGCATCTACGTCTTAACGCAGATGGTATGCTGTCATGTGGCTGACCGTGCTGGAAAGCAAAGTCTATGTCTCCAAAAGCCGAGTTGTATGCCGAACTATTTAGCGCCAACCAGCAACGGCTGTTTGGATACATACTAGGTTTAGTCCGCAGTGCGGACGACGCGCGCGACATTCTGCAAGAGACGGCGATTACTTCTTGGAAGCGGTTCAACGATTTTCAATCGGGGACCGACTTCACCGCTTGGATCATCACCATTGCCCGCTATGAGACCCTCAATTTCGTGAGGTACCGCCGACGTCACCGCGCCTATTTTGGTCAGGATTTAATGGAACAGTTGGCACAGAATTTTTGCGAGGTTCCCAGCGAGCTTGCCGAAGCACGGCGTAGTACACTAGCCGATTGCCTTGGCAAGCTTACGAGTTTGGACAAGAAACTCATCGAAAGTCGCTACTCGCGCGATCTAGGCTCAAAGCAGATTGCGGAGCTCTTCGATCGCCCTCAAGCGAGTATTTGCAACTCGCTGAGGCGAATTCGAGAAAGTCTTCGCCGCTGCGTTGAGCGAGCGACTTTACAGGAGAATCAGCCGTGAACGACCATTCGAATCCGCAGCCGCTCTCTGAAGAGGTTCGCGCCTTAGTCGAGCGGAGCTTTGACGATCCTCTCACAGAGAGCGAAGTGCAAAAGATCGAAGCGGAGCTTACATCCAGCGCCGATGGGCGCCGTTGGTACACGGAGGCCGTGCAAATGCACGCTGACCTATCGGAGCACTATTCCGCGCGTGAGGTCTGCAAGCTAGTCCAGCACGAGTTTCCTGCACTAGATGGATTATGTGCCGAAGACCACCCTGTCGCACAAAATTCATGGGGTTGGCTGCCGCAGTGGCTAAGGCTATCACAGATTATGGCGGCATCTCTAGTGTTTCTAGGTTTAGTGGTTGGCTGTGGAGTAGGGATGTTCGCCACCACGATGGCCAACATGCGGCCCATGTTTGCTCCTACTGCCTGGAATTGGAAGGTGCGTACCGATGTCGTCGCGAAAATCGAGGCAACGCACCATGCGGCATGGCAACCTTCCGAGTCCCCTGAAACGTTACCGGAAACGCCACCGACTCGAGGAATTCGCGCTGGCCAGCAGATTCGCCTAGCCGACGGTCTGCTACAGTTGTCATTTTGTAACGGTGTTAAGGTCATCTTGCGAGGGCCGGCAGTGTTTGAAGTCCGTTCGGCTCAAGGAGGAAAACTTTATTCAGGGCAACTTTCGATCACGGCCCCGGCTGATGTGGGCTCATTTCATGTCGAAACTCCTACCGGCAAACTCCAGCATGGACCAGGGCACTTCGGGATCGAAGTTGGCAGCTTCGATGGGATTCGGGGATCCAAATTCCACGCGTTTTCCGGCATTGGACCCGACAAAACGTCGGCTCATTTCGTCAACGATTCCGGCATGAACCGACAAATCTTTGAAGGGCAGACAATTCTTTTTGGCGAGGACGGCTCGACGAGCGAAAGCGAATTAGCCTCGTTGGATCAGTTCCCCGATCACATGCCGCCATCACGCAGCGAGCCGTTTGTGGGAAACACAATCTACCTAGGTAACCTCTTTGATGACAGCACATCCGCATCGCTCACAGAAGCGATGTTTACCGACACCTATCAGGCCGCTGGTGAAACGATCGATCTCGGTGTGGCTGCAGTTCTGGACGGGGGGTTGGATGTCGATGTTTCGTTGGCTGAAGACGGTGTTCGCATTAACCTCGTCAATGTCGGTGGCGGCGGTCCTAAGGTTGGCGGCTTGCCAGCAAATGACGCGCGTCGGTCGATGTCTGCAGACCCCATACGTACGACCGGCATTGATTTCAAACACGCGCCTCCTAGGCGTAAGATTGAAGAAGGGATCGGAATGTCCGCGAACGAGTTGATGACGTTCGATCTTCATGAATTGCGCGAAGCCGGCCAGCTCGATGATCGAGACATGCGGTTGATCGTGGATCGTGCCGGTATTAATGATCGGGCTGATGATCTCACTCAATCGCAATACACGATGAACACTGGGATGACTTTGGAGGCAACTAGACAGCTTGCCAGTGCCCGTTTCGTCGTTCTTGTG
>CAZIGP010000049.1:11196-12488 GCA_964538425.1 uncultured Pirellulales bacterium
TTGTGAGTGCAGAGGACCGGGTAATTTCGGGGTACGTCGACGGGCAACAATACGACGTTGTGGACCGCAATGGTGTGTTTGTATTCGATCTGGAAGGCAAAGAACTTCCGCCAGTCTTGCGACGCGATGGCAGATTTGTATCTTTCAACGTGCCCATTCCTCCCAATGCTAGGTTCCTCACTCTCGCCACAACTATGCACGACAACGAGTTTCATGACCACGCTGTCTTCTCAGGCACCCGGTTAGAGTTAGGGCCCAGCACCCAAAGTCAAGGGGCCACAACGGAGGCACCAAAGAAGACGATGCTCCCGATAAAGTCGAGCACGGGCTCGTCTGACGCCCTTCAACCGAATTGACCCCGGTTATCTATTTGGGATTTCGTTCCAATCGACTCAACCGGTCTCTGTTTTCGACTTGCAAGGACCATATCGTCAAGTTGGCGAAGCAATATGTCCAATAGCGCTAGGGGTAAGGCTGATCGCGCTCGTACCGGCCGATTCGACCGCGTGTCATAGCATTGGCTTTGAATTTTTGACCCTTTTGGAAATTTCACCATACGCATGCGTTCCCGCTTTCATTTGATTTGGTCAGTTCTCGTTGTTCTTGCATGGGCTGCTTCGTTAAACGCCGATGTGCGGCTTCACCGTTTGTTTTCTGACAATGGCATCTTACAGCGCGGCATCAAATTGCCCGTTTGGGGAACAACAGATAAGGCGGATCCTGTCACCGTCACATTCGCAGAGCAAGTAGTGACGGTCACCCCTCAAAATTAGGACCAAGGCGGCGCCATAACGTTTGAAGCCGACTATGGTCCCCCCAGTGCTGACTCAACGCGGGTCAACTTCCATCAACTTCGTTAGACCCCATTTCTCGAAAACACTTCGGCGGCTTTCCTCGAGTTCTTGATCGACGGGCTTAAGTTTCAATGAAGCGTCCTCTTCGCCGACATCGACGCTCCACGATGCCCGTCGCCAGTACGAGTACATTTGGGGGAACTAACGATGGGTTTGGCGACAACGTGAAAATTTACGCTAGATCCAAAAACGTAACAAAAAAGCACGCGAATTTGGGCGAAAATTCGGCGAAGAAATCGTAACACGTTCCAAACCCGGCGCGAGCAAATGAATTACCAGCAGCGCAATGAGGTACATTGAACCTGCCAGGGCGAAAATAGCAATATAGTTCCCAGTAAAATCCTTGAGCCAACCCGCACCGAGGTTCATTAAGAACCCGCCCATTGCGCCAGCGAATCCGCCGATACCGACGACCGATCCGACGACATTACGTGGAAA
>CAZIGP010000050.1:0-12464 GCA_964538425.1 uncultured Pirellulales bacterium
GGAACTCCTCGCCGACATGAGCGCTCCTGTCAGGATCCGAAGGTTGCTGATTCTGCGATTAATAAGCAGCAACTTCTGCGTTTTTTAGCTGCCCTCGATTGGCAGCCAGCAAAACAGTGGTCGATTCTTCTCAATACCGAAAAATGGTCGATCAAGCTTTTGAACCATCAAGAGGTGTGTGGTGATATCAAAGTCTATTTACTTCAAAGCGGCCATCTTTTTCATGATGTGAAATCGGGTTGCGCGGCGTATAGTACGTCGTGGTGTCCGTTTGTAAAACAGATCGTCGATTCTGATCCGAACAAGTGGCGTAAAGATATCGAGGAACTATACGGCAAAACATCTCATCCCTGTTTGAAAGAGATTACAGCTCAAAAAAGCGATCCGTAGTGCGAAGATTTGGATCATTGTGAATGCAAACGAGGAAGGGAGTATCGCATTTGGAACCTGCGCGCACAGTGCAGGGGTGATTGAGCGTAGCTTGGGCAAGCTTTTTTTAACCTTGCTGTCAGCGAGCGACATGTTTGGTTGGTAGCCAGACTTTTGGTGATTCCGATTTGTGCCAAGACATCCATCACATTCACTACTTGCTCGTAAGGAATATCTTTGTCGGCGGAAATATTTACTGCCTGGTCTTTGCTTGGATGCATGTCTGTTAAGTGTTGGCGGAAACTGGCGAGTTCGATGCGGTTGCTGTTGAGGTACAAACCGAATTCGCCGCCAGATTCGCGCTTCAAAAACACGTTCATCGGCAGTTCCTCTCCTGCGGTGCTGTAGGCGGAGGTTTCCGGCAAATTGACTTTTACCGGCGAGTTCCCCACGATGGCCGGTACCGTGATCATGAACACGATCAAGAGCACCAAGACGACGTCGACAAGCGGCGTTACATTGATATCGGTGATGGCTCCACCATCTTCATCATCAGAAATTGATTTACCTGCCATGATTAGGACCTCACTGTTTCAGGGGTTGGCGGCGACGCAGCGCGGCGGGCCTGGGGATAGGCAGCGGTTAACACCAAATGCGACAGTGAATCGATTTGCGTCAGGCTGGTTTTTACTCGGCGCTGAAAATAGTTGTAGGCCATGACAGCGGGAATCGCGACAAACAAACCGACGGCGGTGGCAATCAAGGCTTCGAACACACCAGCCATGACCGCGTTGGCGTCGGACGATTGCTGAGAGGAAAGATCGCGGGCGGCTTTGATAACACCCAGCACCGTGCCCGTGAGGCCGATAAAGGGAGCATTACTGCCGATCGTGCCGAGGATGCCTAGCCGCGTATCTAACTCGCCTTTCAATCGCAGCTTAATACTTTGCATGGCCTCGCTGCACACTTCTGGGCCACGACGTATGGCTTGCAAACCAGCGGCAACGACTGAACCGGCAACGGTTTCGGAATGTGAAACCAATTCCCAGACGCCTTTGATGTCGCCCGCTTGAAACATTTCTGGCAGGCGGTTGTTTAAATCCTCGGTTTCTTTGGAATTGCGCCAGAAATAAAGCAAGCGATCGGCAATAATTCCGATGCTGGTAAAGCTTAAGATCAAAAGCAACCACATGACCCATTCAGCGCCAACGAAGGCGACCTTCAAAAACATATTTGTAAGCATATAGCACCAATTCTCTTTAAGTGGACGCGAAAACCCCATGTTCCGAATACTTAGGCACGTGTCGATCGCCAGAGCGTGCAATCCACTGCGAGGCAAAGACACGAAGCGCACGAAAATCCTGACAATGCTACCCGGCGGAATATGCCAGGCTGTTTAGGAAATTCCCTAAGCAGATATCAGATTTGCAAACGAACATGCCGGGCGATGAGAGATTTGCCGCATGTGGAAAGAAACGAGAAATTTGCTGCGTTGTGATAGTAGCGTGTTCCCAGCAAGTCGTCATCGATCGAATTCGCTGGCAAATAGCAACTTGCTTTTCGCAGCAAGATGTCCAGCACTTCTCGAACGTCGGCAGACTTAAAGCTGGGTGACAGTTGCTGATCTTCAACCCCATTCACTTCAGAGTCGCAGCAAGAATCGAAATCCTGCGAGGCCGAGGTGAGAATCGAATCCGAGACTTCATGCGGGTGTGGAATCGTACTCCACGAGAGGCAGTTTTGTGCCATGAGCGCCGCTATTAGAATTCCTCTCATACGTTCACATTAATTGTCCCGGGGGCAGACGTCAAGCAACGTTGCATTTGGGCTACAATCACCCAGTTTTTAAGGTCAACCAGGAGGAGAATGATCGCTACAAACGGTATCACTTGAATGCTCAGTACCGCAAGCAACTAAGAGCAATCGTCGACGTCTAACTCAGGATGTGGGCTATCAGGTGATTCCGCCCAATACGGTTGCCCGGCTGACTCGACCGATACCGACGATGTAAGCTGCTGTACGAAGCGATACCTTACGTTGATTGGCAAGTTCCCACACTCGTTCAAAGGCTTCTGAGAGCACGTGATCGAGCTCTTGTCGAACACGGTTGATACCCCATTGATAGTGCTGACGGTTTTGCACCCATTCAAAGTAACTGGCTGTAACGCCTCCTGCATTCACCAAAATATCTGGCAACACCACTTTGCCGGCTTGGGCAAGAACGTCATCCGCGTCGGGGTTCGTCGGCGCATTGGCCGCTTCAACAATGATGGGCGCTTTAATGCGTTTGGCGTTTTCGATGGTGATTACGCCGCCGAGCGCCGCGGGCACCAATAGATCGACATCCAACTCTAAAAGTTCTTCGTTGGTAAGGTGATCGCCACCCGCAAAACCAGCGAGTGTGCCTTTGTGCTCCAAGGCATAATGCAGCAGATCTTTGACTGGCAGGCCTCCCGCGCGGTAGTACGCCCCGCTAACGTCGCTTACGGCAACGACGGGGCATTCGGCTTCGCTCAGAAATTTCGCGGTGTGTGTGCCGACGTTGCCGAAACCTTGAATGGCCACACGAGTTTCTTTTGGGCGGCGTCCGATTCGACTGAGCAGTTTCATCACAAAAATGCCAACGCCGCGGCCGGTGGCTTCTTCGCGGCCGGGCAAGCCATAAAGCTCGACCGGCTTGCCGGTGACACACGCCGGGCTGAATCCGTGATATTTGTTGTACTGATTCATGATCCAGCCCATTACTTCGGCCGAGGTACCCATGTCGGGCGCTGGAATATCGGTATCGGGGCCGAACATATCATGAATGCCGTCGACAAATTTTCGCGTGATGCGTTCCAGTTCGCGATGGCTAAGTTGTTTGGGATCGATGGCGATGCCGCCTTTTGCGCCGCCGTAAGGAAGGTTCGCTACGGCAGTTTTCCAGGTCATCAATGCAGCCAATGAGCGAACTTCATCCAAGTCGACTTGCGGATGGTAACGGAGGCCTCCTTTCATGGGGCCGCGCGAGTTGTCGTGCTGCACACGGTAGCCTACGAAGGTGGCTAGTTCGCCGCTATCGAGTTCGATGGGAATTTCGACCTGAACTTCGCGTTTGGGAGTGAGCAGCAAGCGACGCATGCTGTCGGAAAGTTCCAGTTGATCGGCGGCACGATCAAAGTAAAGACGGGTCGCATCAAAAGCATGCATAATGGGCAGGGCAAAGAGAGTGTGTGGTCGGTGTGATTTTAAAAATCTTAGCGAGGTGCGGTGATGCTAACAACACTAAGCTGGGTGTGGTTGAGAAAGTGAAGAGTTGATCTTCGAGGGTTTACTCTTCTGCTTTCTTATTTTACAGGTTTTTTTAATAGGGGTTTTTGGATGAAGGTTTTTGCGCGAGGTAATTGTATCATAAGACACTTAAGCGTAGTTTAATCGAAGCAAAGATTGTACGACTACATTCCGTTGCCGATCCGTTGATCGAATTAATTCAGGATTCTGCGGCAACGGAACTTGCCTTCGAACCTTCCGTAATAATGCAAGTAACGGCTAATAAAATCATAACTCATGCTGATCCGGTTCGCTGGTTGATGGAAAGCCCGCCAGCCGCTGAAACGATTTTGAATGGGCGGCAGTACCTTTATTTTGCTGGTACCGGATATTTAGGGTTACAGGCACATCCCGAGGTGATTGCTGCAGCACAAGCTGCGGCAGAACAATACGGGATTCACACAGCCACATCTCGCACTGTTTATGGTACGGCACCACCGCATGAGGAAGTGGAACGCCGCGCGGCAGAATTTTTAGGAGCGGAAGCAGGGCTGTATTTGGTGACGGGATACGCAGTGAACTTTGCGATTGCGGCGACAATTTCGCCGCTGGTCGATGTGGTGCTTATGGATGAGCTGGCACACGACTGCTTGCGCGAAGCCGCGCGATGGTTGGAAAATTTGAAAATGCCACCCATCAAGTTTCGGCATCGTGATGCCATTCACGTTGCAGAAATATTGCGCGAACATTGCAGGCCTGGTTGGCGGCCGCTGTTAATGACCGATGGGTTGTTCGCCGTCAACGGATCGCTATCGCCATTGGGTGAATATATCGAAGTGCTGCGTAAGTATGATGATTCCATACTCTTGGTTGATGACGCACACTCCGTGGCAGCGATTGGTGAAACAGGGAAGGGTAGTTTAGAAATCGCTGGCGTAAAAGCCAGCGAGATCAATGCTGATTTGACACGCTCTGTTTCGACGGGACTACGAGTGTTTCGCTCGGCAACCATGAGTAAAGCCGTCGGAGGGCATGGCGGAATGTTGGCGGGCGATCATGCTTTTTTAGAGCGTGCTCGTCAGAGCAGTGGTTGGTTCCGCGGGGCGAGTGCACCTGCTGCCGCGGTGGCAGCCGCTACGGCAAAGGCCCTTGAAATTGTGCAAACCCAACCTGAACTTCGCGGGCGCTTGGCGGCCAATGTGGAACGGGCTCGCGCGAGCTTGCAAAAGCTGGGCGTGAAAATCGAAGCGAGCCTGTCGCCGGTAATCAGTTTATCGATCGGCCAAGCAGAGCAGAAACGACGAATTCAGCAACGATTGCAAGATGAAGGGATTGTGATTGCCTTTTTTCAGCAGTATACGGGGTCGGGATCGGAAGGCACATTGCGGATTGCTATTTTTGCAACACACACGCCGCAGATGATCGACCGATTGGTTACAGCTTTGCAGATGGCCTTGAAGGAAGAAATGTTGATTTAGGTGAGTCGTGTCTTTCGCGACTGAAATGTTTTGCGGCGTCAACCACCCAGTAGTCATACAGGTCACCAAAGAATGATGACTAAATTCCAGGCTCTTAAACATGGTGATTTTTTCGGCGATATATTGTGAGACAAAGCCATCTCGCACAAATACCGACCGCAAGTACGCTTAATCCAACTGCCCAAATTTTCCATTCGACCGAGAATGCCAACAACAAGCATGTAATAAGACCTATCCAAGCCCAAAGGCGAGAAAACAATCGTTCCTGGGGTGAAAGTTGTAGGGCCGCCAAATTTGTGATCGCATAATAAACCAAGACGGTAAAAGCGCTGAACGACCATGCCACTTTGATACTGCCGATCGCAGCCAATGCCACAATTACGATACTACATAGCAAAATCGACGGCATCAGATTGACAAACATCGCTGGCATGTCACCTCGCCGCCCCATGGCCAGCAAAACTCTGGAGATGCCCAGGATGAGATTTAATAACACACTTAGCATCGCTGTCATCGCGCCAATCGTTACGAGTTTATGCACAGGCGAGGCAAAGTCTCGAGAAACGATTTCTAATGGGGCCGCCGTGTTATTTGTCGCCTTGGCAAGTCCGGCTGCCCCTGCGCTGCCAACGCCAATTGCGGCAACGGCGATGTAAATTAGCGACGATACGACCAGCGTGATGATGATTGCGCGAGGGATATTACGACGTGGCTCACAGATTTCTTCTCCTAATGTTGCAATGCGTCCATATCCTGTATAAGCCACAAACATCAAAGCACAGGCATGTAGAAACGGCAATGGCTCGAATGTCATGTGCAAATGATTTTTGGAAACGCTCGAAATTCCTCCGACGATAAATGAAAAGAGTGCGATGAGCGTGATAGAAACGACGGCTGCATTCACGTGACTCGACAATCTTATTCCAGCGAGCACGACCAGCGTAATCATGAAGATTGTGGCAAGAGCGATGACTACAATCCAATGGTTATTTAATTGAACGGCATTCACCATGTAACCAGCAAAACCCAAAGCCGCCGTCGCTGCAGAAGCCGTTTTGGCACAGATAAATAACCAGCCTGCAGAAAAACCAAGCCAAGGATTCAAATATCGATAGCCGTATTCGTAGGTGCCGCCGCTTACTGGGTGATTTGCTGCTAATTGCGCACTGCTTAGCGCATTACAAGTAGCTACAAAGGCCGCCAGTGCAATTGCCACCAGCACGACGGGGCCAGCGATTCCTGCGGCAATACCAATGCTGACAAAAACACCGGTACCGATGATGGAGCCTAGGCCCATCATCGTTGCACCGAAAACGCCAATTTCGCGTTTGAGCATTGCGTGTCGTGCCTCGACAAGAAATTTCGGCTCACATTTGATACGATGGGCTAATTAATATCCAGTCGCAGCCCTATTATTTATTGAAGAGACATCAAACCGCTTTTGTCGTATTTTAGATCGAAAGGCAGATGGTCAAATGGTTCAGATTCATGTTTTCGATCGCCGTGGAAATCTTGTCGGCCCCATTGAGTCGTCAAAATTGGTGTTAAGTGATGCCGAGTGGCGCAAGCGCCTTTCGGCGGAAGAATATGGCGTGCTGCGCAGCAGCGATACGGAACGGCCGTTTTGCGGTATTCTTCTGGATAATAAGCAACAAGGAGTTTACACCTGTGCGGGATGCGGTTTGCCACTGTTTTCGTCAGAGGCAAAGTTTCATTCTGGCACAGGTTGGCCGAGTTTCTTTCAGCCAATCGCACCCGGCAATGTGGCTGAAAAAGGGGATTACAGCCACGGTATGGTGCGCTCGGAAATTCACTGTGCTCGCTGTGACGGTCATTTGGGTCACGTGATCGATGACGGACCTCGTCCGACAGGTCTGCGGTTTTGTTTGAACTCTGCGGCAATGAAGTTTACGCCCAGCGATCAGCTTGCTTCGCTAGCCGATTCGTTAGCTGAACAAGCAAAAACGGAAAGCACTGCTGCTTCGGCCTCGGCTTCGAATAAAGCCGTCGCGATTTTTGCTGGTGGTTGTTTTTGGTGTACAGAAGCCGCTTTTGAACAGCTCGAAGGCGTCAGTGACGTTGAAAGCGGATATATCGGTGGCTCGGCGGAAACGGCCAACTACGAGCGAGTTTGTGATGGCAATACGGGGCATGCCGAAGCGATTCGCATCACCTACGACCCTAGCCGCATCAGCTACGATCAATTGCTCGACGTCTTTTTTGATGCACACGACCCAATGCAACTGAATGGCCAAGGGGCCGATGTGGGAACTCAATACCGCTCCGCAATTTTTTTTGCTGACGATGAGCAACGGCAAGCTGCCAAAGCGAAAATTGCTGCGCTCACCGAAGCCAAAGTATTTTCAAAACCGATTGTCACTACTTTAGAACCGATTGCGAAGTTTTATTCTGCCGAGCAGTATCATCAAGATTACGCCCGACATCATCCCATGCAGACTTACATCCAGATGCAAGCAATTCCTAAAGCTTGTAAAATTCGCGAGAAGCATCCTGGATTGATTCGGAAATAAATAAGAAAACTATGTCCAAATCTGTGATCCGTATCGGCACTCGTGGAAGTCAGTTGGCCTCGTGGCAGGCTAACTGGGTTGCGGAGCGATTACGGACATTGGGTGCAAAGTGTGAGCTAATCACAATCGCTACCCAAGGAGACATCCAGCAAGAAGGGCCTATTGAAACGATCGGAACGCAAGGCGTTTTCACCAAGGAATTGCAAAAAGCACTGTTGGATGGGCGGATCGACCTGTCGGTTCATAGTCTTAAGGATCTGCCAACCGAACCGGTGAAATCAATCATCCTGGCGGCCGTGCCAGAACGGGAGTCGACACACGATGTTTTGATTAGTCGAAATGGCCAGCGGCTCGACCAACTTTCGCCGGGCGCTCGCATTGGAACTGGAAGCTTACGGCGGCGTGCCCAATTGCTACACATCCGGCCCGATTTGCAAATGCTCGACGTGCGAGGAAATGTCGATACCAGGTTAAAAAAGCTGCGAGAAGGGCAATATGATGCCTTAATTCTTGCCGAAGCGGGGCTTAAACGCTTGGGGTTGGCCGACCAGATTACCGAGATCTTTCCTGTTGAGATCATGTTGCCTGCCGTTGGGCAAGGAGCACTCGGTTTGGAAACACGTGCGAGCGATCAATCGGCTCAAGAAGTGGCGGCACTTATTGATGATTTGGAATCACATCAAGCTGTTTTAGCCGAAAGGACGTTGCTAGCGACCTTGCGTGGCGGCTGTATGGCACCTGTGGCAGCATGGGGAAGGATCGAAGACGACGGACGGCTTCGGCTTTCGGCTCGAGTTTTCAGCCATGATGGTGCCCACAAGTTAGCCGCAGAGCAGTTGGGAAATGCCGCCGACGCAGTGCAAATTGGACGCCAAGTGGCAGAAGATTTGCTGGCTGACGGGGCAGGGGAGTTGATCGAGGCATCACGTAAGTCGCGATAAACTCGCAAAATAGATGCAAGCAGGCGAGTGAGGCAGGATAAAGTGGAGAAGTGATAGCCACGATTGATTCTTTATCGACCACCTTTTTTCCGCTTCTCTGCCAGCTTCTGTTGTGCATTCATTGCTAATCCACCAGTGGCAGTATTGCAGACGCGCTGCTGGCAGATTATTATCGCAATGAGTCGCGTGCCTGTCTTAAGCGCGGCTTATTGAGGGGTGAGGATTGGAGCGCCGCTGCATCAAAAGCGGACACCTTCAGGGCAAGAATCACTGCAACATTCGTTGCAGTGATTAGATGAGTCAGCACAAGCGGCTACGAAATTTGTCGTGTGTATTCTACCGCCACGCGCAGTTTTCGTTGATCGACGCTTCAACGCTCAAGGGCCAGATGGTAACGAATCGAAACAGTACTCGCTAACGGTTTGTGCTGTTTGAGTGTTTGTCATCGTTGATTTGCATCCCAGAGCAAGAGGTCGCTATGAGCATCGTGGAATGGAATTCGTTCTCTCAGGAAGAAGCACGGCCGGATAATCTTCAGCAAGCTCCGTCGCACCATGACAAGAAGCACGATGACAAGAAACGGTTGCATCGTCTTGCAGAAGTTCGCCAGCAACAAGGCATATCGCCGCGCAACATGGCCCGCAGGCTAAATTGCGATTTAGATTCTATTCGTCGGCAAGAAGAGGAATCGACGGATTTGCCACTCAGTCTGCTTTATGAATGGCAAAAGGTGCTGGAAGTTCCCATCTCGGAGTTGTTGATCGATTCCGAAACGCCGCTTTCTCCGCCGGTGCTCGAACGAGCTCGGATGATCAAAGTCATGAAGACTGTGGCCGCGCTTTGCGAAAAAGCAGATTCTCCACCACTGAAAAGGTTGCTGCAAATGCTTTGCGAGCAATTGCTGGAAATCATGCCGGAATTGACGGATGTGGCTCCTTGGCATACTGTAGGCCAACGTCGTACGCTGGATGAATATGGCCGCGCAGTCGAACGACAAATGCCCGATGATATGTTTCGCAAAAGTCGGCGATAAAAGACCAAGCGAGCGAAGGAAAAAAAACAGGGCCTGTCGTAGCTTTTTTCCTTCTTTCTTGTTTCATTTTGGGCAAATCCGCTAGCAGTGTACTTGCCTTGACGCTATTGGCTCGAAGCACTATCTTTCCGCACTCTTATTTTTAGTGTGGCTCATTCGAGCTGCGAGCGAACCGGATTAGGTCGTCATGGATGGCGGCATACCGGTTGAAGGAACTCGTCGAAAACCGCGAACGCGTAGATGGCATGAGGCCTGAATATCGTCGATTCGCCGCCCTTCTAGCGGCTTTGTGGATTGCCTTAGCAACCGGCTGTACCGGTCCGGTGCTTCGTTCTCGCTCTCAAAGCCCTGAGCAGATTGAAGGCAAGGAAGGCGAAGTTCAATCGAAGTTGGTTGGCGAATATGCCGTTCCGATTGGAACGAACTACGTCAAAGTCGAAGGTCCGGTGCTGGTTACAAATCTTAAAGGCACCGGCAGCGATCCTCCTCCAGGTTCGCAGCGTGCTGCCTTAATTGCCGACATGCAGGCTCGGAAGGTGCAAAATCCTAACAAGCTGCTTGCCGATCCGAACAATTCGTTGGCGTGGGCACAAACATGGCTGCCGCCAGGCGTGCAAAAAGGAGATCGCCTGGACGTGGAGGTGCGTGTTCCGCCTCAAAATGAAACAACCAGTATTGCCGGTGGGTGGATGATGGAAACTCGCCTGCAACAAATGGCTGTGCTGGGCGGACAAGTGCGTGACGGGCACGTGATGGCCGTGGCGAAAGGACCAGTGTTGGTTGATCCTGTTGGGCATGATAGTAAAGACCCCATGGCCTTGAAGAGAGGCTTTGTGCTTGGCGGCGGCGTGGCGCTGAAATCGCGACCACTCGCGCTGATGTTGGCTCCTACCGAAAAATCGGTTTATCGTAGTAAGCAAATTGGTGATGCGCTCAATCGACGATTCCATACTTATGCGCGTGGCATCAAACAAGGTGTCGCCAATCCACAACGCGACGATCGCATCGACCTGTTAATTCATCCTCGATACAAACAAAACCTTTCTCGCTATTTTCACGTTGTTCGTTCGGTTCCGGTCAACGAGACCCCATCCCAATTGCTGACTCGGCTCGATCTGCTGGAACGGCAATTGAACGATCCGATTACTGCCCAGGTGGCGGCCATTAAGCTTGAGGCCATCGGTAAAGAAGCGATTCCCAAGTTAGAAAAAGGAATGGCTTCCAAAGATCCAGAAGTACGCTTTTATTCGGCCGAAGCTTTGGCTTATCTCGACCAACCCAGTGCTGTGCCGGCACTTGCTGAAGCAGCCAAAAAGGAACCGGCCTTTCGGGCGTTTGCTTTGGCGGCTTTGTGTGCCTTAAACGATGTTCATTCAGCAGACGCTTTGCATGAACTATTTGATGTGCCGAGCGCTGAAACTCGTTACGGCGCCTTCCGTGCTTTGTGGGCCATGAATGAACGTGACCCACAACTGCGTGGCGAACACTTACGCGAAAAATTTTGGCTCCATATAATTCCCAGCGGCGGACCAGCAATGGTTCACTTGACACATAGTTTTCGGCCTGAAGTGGTGTTGTTTGGCGAAGGGCAGAAATTTGAATTGCCAATTGCTTTAGAAGCAGGCAATTCCGTTATCGTGAAATCGCAGGAGGATGGTCAAATTCGAGTGTCTCGTTTTGCCGCCGGCGAGCGCGATCAGCATCAGACCGTAAAAAATTCGTTGGACGAAATTATTCGCGCCATCGCAGAAGTGGGTGGCGATTACCCCGACGTCGTGCAAGCCCTACAGCAAGCTCGCACAAGTGGTGCACTGGTAAGTCGCTTCGAGGTCGATGCGATTCCAGAGCGAGGCCGTGTTTACGATCGTAATCGCAAATTGGCCAAAGCCGATCAAAAACCAAGTAGTGCCACCGAAAAAAGCGACGCAAAGCCTGCTGAAGACACGATCATTTCGACAGGGAAAAATAGTCCGATCGACCAATTGCCCACGTTGTTTGGCCGAGGGCGTCCCGGCCCCGGTGATAGTATCGGCGAGGATTCTGAGGCCACGACCTCAACGGAAGCTAGCGACGAGGAATCTGTCGCAACCGAAGAAAAAAAGCCGGAAAAATCGGCCAGCCGAGGGAAGGGTTTTGGGGTAAAATGACCAAGGTCTTCACCGCTGGCGTTTACCCTGCGGCGGCGATCATTACTTACCATGCCACCGTGGCTTATTCTGGTTTTATAGCCCATCCTCATGCTCAAAGCGCTCGAACTGATCGGCTTTAAGAGCTTTGCCGACCGCACTCGGTTTGAGTTTCCGCGCGGAGTTTCGGTGGTCGTAGGTACCAATGGTTCTGGCAAATCCAACATTGTGGATGCCGTCAAATGGGTACTGGGGGAACAAAGCGTTAAAAGTCTGCGCGGCAAGGAAATGGTCGATGTCATCTTCAATGGCTCGTCGACCCGTCGCCCACTGAACACGGCCGAAGCAACGATTACTTTTGACAATACGGACCGCCGGTTAGCTCTCGATACCGCTGAAGTCCACGTCACGCGCCGGGTATATCGCAGCGGTGAAGGGGAATATCTGCTGAACCATCAGCCCTGCCGGTTGCGCGATATCCGCGATCTTTTTGCCGGAACAGGCGTGGCCACCGAAGCCTATAGCGTAATTGAGCAAGGCAAGGTGGATGTCATGCTTCAGTCGTCGGCAAAAGATCGCCGAGCAATTTTTGAAGAAGCGGCTGGCATCAGTCGGTTTAAGGCCAAAAAAATTGAAGCACTGCGGCGGTTGGAAAGAGTCGACCAAAATTTACTGCGATTGGGCGATATTGTCGAAGAAGTCGATAGTCGATTGAAAAGTGTGCGTGCCCAGGCTGC
>CAZIGP010000051.1:0-973 GCA_964538425.1 uncultured Pirellulales bacterium
GAGCAGTTTCATTTCACCGGAATCGCTAGGCTGCTCACTGAAGAAACCATGTTCCACCACACGGCTTTGTCCAGCGAAGCGTTTACCTCCCACATCCACCGTGACATCAATTTTTAATTGCAGCGACTTCGAGTTGACGTTCAACAACGTGGTTTTAGTATCGGTTGTGGTAACGTCAGTGACTTCACCGCGGTTACTGAGCGTTTCAGTCACGATGCGCACCTGCTTCCAAGTGCCAGGACTGAAGCGGCCCCAAACATGTAAATCGCGTGTGGAAAGCGGCTCGGTTTCCAATGCTTCAGCCACTGCCGAAGACGACACGGCTGAAAACAACACTGCCGAAAACAACACTGCCGAAAACGACACTGCCGAAGACGCAGCCAAGCCTAATAAGAAAGTCACCCGCAAGACGGCAATGCCTGCCCAACCAATGCTTCGTTGCGATTGCCCAGCACCCGTAAAGGAACTGCCACTCGCACTGGAATTAGCACGCAATCGAATCATACGCTGGGGGGCGGCAATCGTGGAAGGAAAACCGGGTAGGAGCCTCCGTGCAGCCCAAAACAACAATGCTAATTGATAGCAAAATTACCCTGAATTGAACAGCCGGGAACCACAATCCGAAGCGAACTAAGAGGCAAAAACACCGGATTTTATAGGTTATGACAATTGCAAGGGACGTTGACCGGAAGACGGCGCCATCGACCAGCAGCCTCAAATTCTGAACATTTGTATACAAAAATTATTTTCCGCTTTCTTCGGCTTCTGCCGCTTCCTTCTTGAATCGTTCGCGCAGCCGTTGTTCGATGGCTTCTACCTCGGCAGCGGTTTGATGTTCGAGTTGAACATGATTTCCTCCGGAGACACCTTGCACGATAACCATCAACAGATCTTTTTGAGGATTGCGAAAGATCAATTCGTCTTTCTTCTCGTCGTGAATTGGCTTCTCGGTCGTTGCCTCCCAACCAAGTTT
>CAZIGP010000051.1:983-6805 GCA_964538425.1 uncultured Pirellulales bacterium
CGTAATTGGGCAGGTGTGTCGGTAAACGTAATCGACTCCGCATTAGGCAGTGCTGGAAGCTCGGCCGACATTAATTGAGCACTATAGCTAATGACCGTCTTCCCTCCCTGAGCCGGCGCCGGACCGATAGTCGCCGTAAGCCGAATCGCATTTTGTTTGTAGATGGTGGTGGTATCACCAACATCGCCGTAAAACTGCCAACCCTTCTCAAGCAATAGCTTTTTACAAATTTCCCTGGTTTCGGCAGCAGGTTTTTCGGTGACAAATAGCGCGCTCACCGGACCTTCATAAAGCGAAGTCGCTTCCGCAGGAACCGGCAGCGACGCAAAATTTACATTGCCATGATTAATAATGGTGATCATGACCTTGCCGGTCTCACCCGGAATCACCGTCAAAGAAGCAACATAGCCCGCTTTGGTCAATGTCGCGTAGCAAGATTCATCGCTAACATAACTGTTGGGTTCTTCACTCCAACCCTGATCCAGAAAATACTTTCGTTGACCTTCGAAAAGCTCTTTCGCTTTCCCAGTGGCTGTGTAGTTCAATTCGGCCACGCTGCGGTGCCCTGGCTCTTCGCCCCCCGCCGCCAGCGGAACGTCGTTCAGGTTTAACACCTTATTGGCTTCGTTCACGGTTGCCGGAGGCCCCGCAGCAGCCTTGCGCCCGGTGCCACAACCCCATTGAACAATCAGCGAGGCAAGCATGGCCCCGGTCCAGCACAATCGATGCATGAGCAAGTCCCTCCAAGTTAATTTGACGACCTAATATGCATGGCGACTTAAAATGCCGCAATAGAATAGCGAAAAATCGCGGACTTTTTTGAGCGCTCTTGAACGACTTATTCACTTGCGGAATACTTGAAACGAGCAGATTCGGTAATTTTTTGACCTCGCGAGAGTTTATGGTTCCTCTTCCACGCAATCCTACGCGGTCGGTTTGTATTGGCACGGTCACCATCGGCGGCGGCAATCCGCTGGCAGTGCAAAGCATGACGGCCACCTCGACGCAAGATATTGCCGCCACGGTCGGGCAAGTGCGCGATTTGGAAATCGCCGGTGCCGACGTGGTGCGCATCGCCGTCGATAATCGCAAAGACGCCGAAGCACTGGCAGAAATTCGCAAGCAAACCAAGGCAAATTTAGCCGTCGACTTGCAAGAGAATTATCGACTCGTCACCGATGTCGCGCCGCACGTCGATAAGGTGCGCTATAACCCCGGCCACCTGTATCACCACGAGCGTGAAAAGCCCTGGCAAGACAAAGTAAAGTTCATCGTCGGCGTGGCGGCAGAAAACGATTGCGCCGTGCGCATCGGCGTAAACTGCGGTAGTGTTGATCCCGCCAAGAAAGAAAAATACGACCCGGCCGATTCGATCACCCCAATGCTCGAAAGCGCCTGGGAACACTGTGAACTGCTCGACAAACTTGGTTTCACGCGCTACTGCGTGTCGCTGAAAGATTCCGACCCGACGAAAGTCATCGAAGTCAACCGCCGATTCGCCGAGCGGCGGCCCGATGTCCCTTTGCACTTAGGCGTCACCGAAGCGGGCATGCCTCCCGATGGAATCATTAAAACGCGAATCGCCTTCGAACAACTCATCAGCCGCGGCATCGGCGATACGATTCGCGTCTCCCTCACCGTCCCAAATTCTCGCAAAGGGGAAGAAATCGCCGCCGGCCGGCAAATTCTCGCCGACGTTGCCGCAGGGCGCGTGCGCAGCGTGGTCGATTACGGATTGAAAACGCTCAACATCATTAGCTGCCCAAGCTGCTCGCGCGTCGAGAACGAAGCCTTTGTCGAACTCGCGCAGCAAGTAAAAGAGATGACCCGCTATGCCGAGGATCATCACATTACTATTGCCGTGATGGGCTGCCGCGTAAACGGTCCTGGCGAAACCGACGATGCCGATCTGGGCCTTTGGTGCGGACCGAACTTCGTCAATCTAAAACGTCGCAGCGAAGAACTCGGAGCGTTTCCTTACGACCAAATCCTGCCGAAATTAAAATCGGAATTGGATGCACTCATCGCCCAAGGAACTCGCGCCAAGGCGTGAACCAAGATCGCATTCCCCAGCGGCCCGCCAGGCGAGCCGTTCCTCTTTCTGCTTCGTTCGCTCGCCACCGTCCGCTTACCACTGGTATATCAAATCCAGGCCGTACAAGAACTGATTGTTTCGCGTACCGGCATCGTAAGGGCTGGTCGCTGCAACGGCCGGGTTCTGATTCACTTCCCCTTCGTACCAATCCCAACGAACTTCAGGGCGTACAATCAAGTTCGCATTCGGCTTCCAGTTCAAACCCAGCGTGCATTCATAGAAATTGCCCGGAAATGATGCACCGGCAATCGCATTGCCTTGTCGCAAACCGGTCACTCGGTAGCCGTCGTCATCACGGAACCATTCGATACGGGCACCTGCGCTCCAGCAGCAGTTGAGCTTATAGAACACGTATTGGTTCACGCCGTACCATTCAGCGTTTTGCCCACCGATCGGGTTAAGGTTTTGATTACCATAGTCGCTTTGCAACACATAGCTCAGCCGGCTGGTGAACGTACGGCTCCACACAATACTGTAGATGGTGCGATTCGCCCACGGACCAACACCCGGTCCGAAAATGCTTTCGTCGCCGGTGTGAATCGCAAACGCCAAACTCCCCCAATCATCTTGGCTGTAAGTGAGGCCGCCGAGAAAATTTGCGCGGGCATCGGTATTGAACGTATCCCAACCATTCGTGACGCCGGCATATAACGTCCAGTTATCGTTCAGCGGCCGGCTGGCTAGCACGCCAGTGTGGGTAAACGGCTCGCCATACTGCATCGTGTACGCATGCGTGTAAAAGAAGTTGCCAATAGCCGGCACCACTTCATAACCAATGATGGTGTAGAAGTGCCCCATCTTCACTTTCAAATCGTTGTAAGCCGCCTCAACATACATTTGCGGAAGATCGGAACCGTAAAAGCGGTTGATGTCCCAGCGCGGGATATTCCCATCACTCGTACCATCCAAACCAGCGGCGGTGTTGTAGATGTAGTCAGTACCGAGGAGATAATCGACGCGGCCGCCAATAAACAGGCCGCAGTTGTCCTCAGGAATCGCTCGTTCCAAAACGCAGTAAAATTGATTCAACTGCCCTTCGCCGCGGCGATCAGGGAACGTCGTCGGCCCGTTGAACCGATCAGGGCTTAGTCGCCCGTTCCCCATAATACCGGCATCGACCCAGCCAAAAATCGCCAGGCCTCGCTCTTTCAAACAGCAACAATCGCCAAAGACGCGGCAGACTTCTTCCTCTTCGCACTCAAGTGGACAACAATCTTGGATTTTCAAAATTGGCAAACAATGCGATTTGCAGCAATCGCAGTTGTCTCCCTCGCATTTTTCGCAAGAGCACTCTTTGTCACTGGCACATTGGCAACTGCCCGCTTCGCACGACTCGCACGTGGTTGAACCTGCGCTTGTCGTGGTCGAAGCCGTTTCATCGCTCGATTGTTTGAAGGTGTTAACCGGCACCGCGGGCGGTACAGCAGGTGGTCCATTTCTCATCGCCATCGTTGCCCGTGGCGGATAGTTCATTGGCGCAAACCTCGGCTGACCTTGCGGCTGACCATACTGCCAAGGTTGCGGTGCATATTGCCCCGGCAACGCTGCAAATTGATTTGGCCGTTGCTGATAGGGTTGATACGAATACGGTTGCTGCTGATAAGGCAACTGCTGATATTGAAATTGATTCGGCTGCCCCCGCGAACCTTGTGCCCCCCAATACTGCATCGCAGCTTGCTGCGATGTAACGCCCGGCGGCAGATTAAACCCCGCTGGTGATGCGCGATGGTTGGAACCTGTGTCGCTTGCCACCGCGCGGCCGTCATCGGCGGTGTAATCAAGGTCGTAACGGGTCGAATGGCTATCAAGTTCCGCCGGCGGCTTGGCAGCAGCAAATGGAGTACACCAAGATGCTGTCGTGCAAATACACACAAGCGCAACCGTCCAGTGGCAAGATGTCAGTTTCATGCTCAGCTCAATTCCACGTCAAAGAGGGATCGCCAGTTCGCAACGTTAGGGAACTTGTCTAATCCGCCAGGTATTAGCGTTGTTCGGATTGGAAAAGGCGGCAAATCTAGAACTTTCGGCAAGTTAGGAAGCGATTGCCCGGTTTACCTAAATTGACTCAATGTAGGCAGTTTGGCGGAAATTTGAGTGCAAGGTATTGAGGCAGAAGTCGCCTTCTTCGGCTTGCCAGCGCTGGATTGCGGACCACATGGCCGCCATGCTCGCAATTTTCTCAATCACCCGTGCCGGTAGGATTTACTTTCACGCTGCCGATCGTTTCCAATTCACTTGAACTCAAACGCACTCATTTGGAGAAACGAGTAAATGGCTGATTCCTTTGTCGACCAAACACAAAAGCCACCCTCTCATGGTTGCCCCTCGGGATCTGACCACGACCGCGAGGTTCCGGAAATCGACCTGCTCAGCCCGCTCACCATCCGCGGCGTGACATTCCGCAATCGCATCGTCATGTCTCCCATGTGTCAATACATCGCCAAAGAAGGCCTGGCAGATGATTGGCATCTGGTGCATTTAGGCAGCCGCGCCTCTGGCGGCGTAGCGCTGGTGATTGTCGAAGCTACAGCGGTAACGCGCGATGGGCGGATCACCAACGGCGATCTCGGCATCTGGAGCGACAAACATATCGAACCGCTAGCCCGCATCGTGCGGTTTGTGGAATCGCAAGGTGCGGTGGCAGGCATTCAACTGGCGCACGCCGGACGAAAAGCCAGTTGCGATGTGCCGTGGCACGGCGGCGCGGGGCTTACAACGCCCGAAGCCGGCGGTTGGCCAGTCGTCGGGCCGAGCGCCATCCCGTTCGACGAAGGCAACCCCGTACCAAAGGCCTTGGATGAAACAGGTATCGAAGAAATCGTCGCCGCGTTCGACGCTGCCACCAAGCGTGCGTTAGCGGCCGGATTCCGCTTGATCGAAGTTCATGCCGCGCACGGCTACTTGTTGCACGAATTTCTTTCGCCACTAAGCAACCAGCGCACCGATCATTACGGCGGCAGCCTGGAAAATCGTATGCGGCTGCTATTGCGTGTGGCCGAAAACACCCGCAAGCTGGTACCCGCCGAGCTACCAGTATTCACCCGTATTTCAGCCACCGACTGGGCCGAGGGAGGTTGGGATGCCGATCAATCGGTTGTGCTCGCCGGCCGCCTGAAAAAATTGGGCATCGACCTTATCGACGTTTCCTCCGGCGGCTTGGTCCCCAAAGCTCGCATCCCGGTGGCCAAAGGCTACCAGGTTCCGCTCGCGCGCAAAATCCGCGACGAGGCAGGCATCATGACCGGCGCGGTCGGCCTGATCACCGAACCCGGGCACGCCAGCGAAATCATTACCGGCGGCGACGCCGATATGGTATTGATCGCCCGCGAACTGCTCCGCGAACCCTACTGGGCACTCAAGGCGCAGCAAGAACTCGGCGAAGAAGCATCCTGGCCAATTTCGTATGGCTACGCCGTCAAACGGCGTGCAAAGTAGATAAAAACGGTGCCGCTGACGGTGCGATGACTTTAACAACAATTTTTAATTTCATGTTCGTCAACCGAATTGTCGTGTGGGCCATTGTGTCATGGGTTGCGTCCCTCGCTTTGGCAGCCGAACCGGCTGAAATTATTGATGCACAGGAAAAGTATCGCTCTGGCGATTTTGACGCGGCACTGAAGCAGTTAGAGACGCTGCTCAAAGCGAACGATCTTGATACGGAATCGAAACAGCGTGCCAGCAGACTGGCGTCACTGGTGCTGGAAGCCCGCGGCTCCCAACATTTCCG
>CAZIGP010000051.1:6815-12425 GCA_964538425.1 uncultured Pirellulales bacterium
CTTCAATGGCAGCCCGATCAGACGGCCGAGCACTGGAAGCGCGGCATTGCTTATTACTATGCGGGCGAATACGAAAAAGGAAAACAACAGTTCGAACTTCATCAAAAAGTCAATCCGCAGGACGTCGAGAATGCAGCTTGGCATTTCCTGTGCGCCGTTCGCGCTCCGCAGGGCTCGGTCGAAGCCGCACGAAAGTCTCTGATTCCCATTACGCGCGACCCACGTGCCCCGATGGCCCAGGTCCAAAAAATGTTTGCCGGCACAGCCAAACCCGAAGAAGTTTTAGAAGCCGGTAAAAAAGCAGGCCCGACAGCTCAATTTTACGCCGATCTCTACGTAGGACTTTACTACGAAGCCCTTAGCCGCGATCAAGATTCACTCCGCCACATCACTGCGGCCGCTGACAACCCTGCCTCAAAAAACAACTACATGGGAGACGTCGCGCGAGTCCATGCAAAACTGCGCAAGCATGCGAATGACATGCAGACGATGCCAAAAAATTAAGTTGTTTGCACTGTGAACTTGACCCTAGAATGAAGTTAGATGCATCGTTGATGATCGGCTTGCCCAATCGTTTGTTTGTTGCCAACCAAAAAATCAGCTATGAACGAAACTCACGATCGTGACTTCGACTCCGATGATGGTAGCAGACAGCAAGCACAAAAGAGCCGTCTACCTATCATCCTTAAGTTTTTGATTGTCATGGCAATCACCGGGGTTTTAATTGCCCTGCTGTTGCCGGCTGTACGGACGGCGGGAACAGCAGCTCATCGCAACACGTGCCAGAACAACCTGAAACAAATTGCGCTAGGACTACTAATCTATGCAGAAAAACACGGTGCCTTACCTCCGGCTTACACGACCGACAAAGACGGCAAACCACTCCATAGTTGGCGAACCTTGATCCTGCCATTTATCGAGGAAGAGCCCTTATATAAGTCGATCGACCTGACGAAACCTTGGGACGATCCGGTTAACGCAGAGGCCTTCAAAACTGCCGTCTCTGTCTACCACTGTCCTGCAAATCCGGATCGCGACAATCGCACCACTTATTTGGCAGTGGTGACGCCCGACAGTTGTTTTCGTGCCACGCAGCCAAGAAACCTTGCTGAGATTACCGACAAGCCATCGCAAACCTTGATGGTGATTGAAGTCGATCTCGATCATGCCGTCCCATGGATGAAACCCGTCGATGCTGACGAACAACTCGTGATGAACATCGATGAGAAATCGAACAGGGCACATCCTGGCGGCACGACAGCGGTATTTGTCGATGGTCATGTTGCATTTCTCACCGCGAACCTGTCGCCTGATCAACGCCGCGCAATCATTTCTGCCGCGGGCAACGACCATGAAGCTGCTACATGGGTGGAGTGACTTTCAGAAAGTTTTCTTGATTTTCCCAAGCGGCTGTTGATGATTCGGCTCACTTCAAAAATCGCCAGCGGCACTAGCCAGCTTGCCCAAGCGGCAAGTGGATAAATCCAAGTGACGCCAACCTCCATCACAGTGGCCAATCCGCCGATAAGTCGGATGACCACAGCGGAACAAAGCAACAAAAATGTTCGCAGCATCCAGCGGCGGTGTTCAGCAAAACGCTTCTTCATGGCCGATTGCCAGCCAAACCAGGCGCACAGCGCGGTGTGAATGGCAAGCAGAGAAAACCCAACTGCCGCCACCAAGCCAGTCTGAGCGTAAAACGCCATCCATAACCCGCTCGGAGCAACCAGCAGCAAAACAATCGCAATTTGCACCTTGCCAATCGATCGATGCCACCGCGGAAATCGTCGCCTCAATCGTTCACTCAGCAGTATTAGCCCAAAGAAGAGCGACAAAGGACCAGAAACAATGTGAAGATAGAATGCCCATTGATAACCACTATAAAAATAGCTCTGCCGACCATGCAAAAAATCGGAATCAAAATTGGGCGGAAAATAATCGCGATATCCCAACATCACGCTCAAAGTGACCTTGAGAATCAATAACCCGATCATGAAGGTAAGTATGCTCAGCAGCTTAGATAAACTTGCCGTTTGCATCTTGGGTGCGACCGACGAGACGACGAAAGAAAGCCATAAGCACGCCTATCCATGATTATAACCCAGATCGCCACGAGGCCGCGGTGTTTGGCAATCCGTCTATACAAGCGGCGTTTTTTTGATGGTAATGTGCGGCGTCTTTTTAACCATTTCGGCGTTGAGAGAAATAAAGTCTCGCCACTCGGCTGGAACATTGTCCTCGTAAAAAATCGCTTCAACGGGGCACTCCGAGCGGCATGCATCGCAATCGATGCACGCTTCGGGATCGATATACAACATCTTTTCTCCTTCGTGGAAACAGTCACAAGGGCAAACCACGACACAGTCTGTGTATTTGCAACCAAAGCATGGGGTTGTTACGACATACGCCATTTGTTGATTCCTCAATAATTAAACCGAACCTAGAAACGCAACCAAAGGTCTTTCCACTACGGGTACATCCGATTTGGCGGTAAGATTGGTCAAATAATTTTTTAAGTCGCTAAATAAAAGCCAAATGATTGTGTGAAAACAACTTACGCAATCACTCCGCATCTCAAGAACGTGTTGAACCTAAATTCACAACAGCTTCTCGAGCTCTATCAAGACGGCCATAGCGAAGCCGCGACGGCAATCTTTGATCGATATGTTGCTCGATTGATTGCGCTGGTGCGGCGTCGGATTGGATCGAAGCTCAAGCGTCGCATCGATGCTGAAGATGTGGTGCAATCGGCTTACCGTAGTTTCTTTGTTCACGCCAAGGGCAGCGCGTATCAATTGGCCGAAGTGGGGGACCTGTGGCGACTACTGGCCAGCATCACGCTCAACAAACTCCACAAACAGATCGAGAAACAAACAGCGGCCAAGCGAAGCATACGGTTGGAAGAGCCTGCCGACATTTCCACCACGAACGTGGTCGCACCAGAACCATCAGCCGCGGAAGTTGTAGCAATCGCCGAAGAACTCCATTTGGCGATCAATCGTTTATCGGACAAGGAGCGGATGGTGGTTGTTTACCATCTGCAAGGACAAAGCGTCGCCGAAATTAGCGACTCGTTTGACAAGTCAGAGCGAACGGTCCGCAGGCTGCTGGCATCGGCCATAGAGAAAGTCGAACAGCAATTGCTTGCTACAACATCAGCTGAGACGCCGCTACGATTAGTTGTGACAGATCACAATGCACCTTTGCAATACTCCGACTATGTCCTGGAAAATTTGCTCGGCGCAGGTGGAATGGGGAAAGTCTTTCGCGCCCGAGAAGTGAAAACCGAAAGAACAGTCGCCGTGAAGACGCTTCACAAATCTTGGCAAGCCGACGTGCGTGCCATCGCGCAATTTGTTCAAGAGTCGAACATCCTGGCAAAATTAAAACATCCAAATATTGTCGGTGTTCAAGGATTGGGACGATTTCCCGCCGGCGGCTACTTCATCGTGATGGACTTTGTTGATGGAACCAGCCTGCAGGCGCAGTTGAAGGATTGTCCGTTGCCGGTGGCCGATGCACTTGCAATCATCAAACAGGTCGCTGATGCAATCGGATACGCTCACGAAAACGGAATCGTCCACTGTGACCTGAAACCGGCAAATATTCTGCTGAGCAAGGCTGGCCATGTAACGGTGACTGATTTCGGTTTTGCATTTGTGGCCGCCGCCACGCCAGTAAATTTATTGAACGGAATCGGCGGAACACTTGGGTACATCGCGCCGGAGATACTGCAAAGTCACAACAAGCCAACCCCAGCCGCCGACATTTACGCACTTGGAGCTCTGCTTTGGTTGCTTGTCACTGGAATATTACCGAGTGATTCTTTTGCGATTGAAAACAGCAACAAAGAATTAGCACCCGTTGCAAAAATCGTACGATGCTGCCTATCTCGTGATCCGCGCGAACGATTTCAAAATGCGAAGGAATTGCAGATGCAGATTAAAGCGATGCACTATAATAGATAAGACATCAAAATCTCACCAAGCTATTTCCTCCCGATCCCGAAAGAACTTCCCAGTCAGTTCCTGAGGGGCTTCGGTAGCAAGCCAAACGGCAGTGTCGGCTCCTTCCTCAACAGAGCGCGTCGCATTCGGTCCTCCCATGTCGGTCCGCACCCAGCCCGGGCACATCGAGTTAACAGCAATCCGGTCCGTACGCAACGCGGCGGAAAGCATGATCGTGAGGCCATTGATAGCAAGCTTCGACAAGCAGTAACTTGGCACGTCAGGCGATAAACCTTCGAGTTGGCCATAACCGCTGGAAAAGTTAATCACCCGCGCGGCAGTAGATTTGCGAAGGTAAGGCAGAAACGCTTGCATCACTTCGAGCGGGCCAAAGACGTTGGTCTCAAACGTTTGAGACATGCGCTCTCGTGGGATAGTTAAGATATTCACGCCATCATCCGGATAAATGGCAGCGTTATTGATCAGCACATCCAGATGGTCGGCAAACGTTGCAAACTGTTTGGCGGCGCTGTGGATACTTTCTGAGCTGTCCACGTCAAGCTGAAGAGACGAAGCTTTGCCACCGTCCGCTTGAATTGCTGCGGCAGCCTGCCGACCTTTCGCTTCATCGCGAGCACCAATGACGACGTGGAAACCACGTCCAGCCAACTGCTGCGCGGTCTCGAAACCAATGCCTCGGTTCGCGCCGGTGATCAGAACGGCCTGCTGCGTGTTGTCAATTTTGTGCTTTTGCATTTTGCGTTCTCCTACAACCCAGCCATTTTAAGCAGAGGTGCTAGCAAGCTGTCTCCAAACAACTACCCGCCGCCACATTTTATCCTGCCGACCAACTTCCTTGTAACAATTGTTTCCATCCCACGCTTCACTTGTTGTAGGACACTACAAGTGACAACGCGACTTTTTGGCAGAATCGCGGCTGCTCACCAAATTCAAGGAATTTCTGCCAGCAAAGGGAAGCTGTACCATGTTCAAGAAATTTTCTCTCGCCATTGTTCAAGAAATTTTCTCTCGCCATTGCATTCGTGACACTGTTGTCGGTCAACGTAAAAGCCGACGATAGCATCGATAGCGGTTCGATCGATCTTACTTCGATCAGCGATGTCGATAACGCCGTCGTCGGAGCCAGCCTCGATGTCGATGTGGATGATCTCACCAACAAAACGGGCGACAAGTCAGATGTTGCCGTTGAAGCCTGTTTTCGTAGCTGGGGTGGTGGATACGGCTGTGGTTACAACTACGGTTGTTACAACTCCTGCTATAGCTCGTGCTACTCGCCTTGCTACAGCTACTCGTACTGCTACCAACCAACCTATTACTGCTACCGTCCAGTCGCTTATTACACTCCTTGTTACAGCTACGGTTGCAATTACAACTACGGCTGCAACTACAATTACAACTGCTGCTCATACTCGCTGCAAAACTGGGGATGCTACTAAGCTGAGGCCGGTCGCAGAAAGTATTCGATAGCCAAATAGAACCCGCCGGACGATCTTCCTCGATCACCGGCGGGTTTTTTTATGCGCCCACAGCCCCTCAAAAATTCGGCTGTAACAAACGCGGCAGCATTACGCTTACCGGTCAGAAGCGTGACAGCTCACGCAGGTAATTTCACCGTCAACGAGAAGGGAACAGTGTTCGATTG
>CAZIGP010000052.1:0-11199 GCA_964538425.1 uncultured Pirellulales bacterium
TCGCCCGGCGCCGCTCCGCGGTCTTCCTCGTCGGCGTGTCCGGCATCCGCGCGGCGATCGTCGCATCCTCAGGCGAGTAGACGAACGCGCCCATGTTGTCGAACTGTGCCCACTCGACGAAGTCGTGCAGCTCGCCGAAGTCCCTGGGTGTCTCGCCCGGGTGCCCGGTGATGAACGTGGTGCGCATGACGAGATTTGGAACCCGCTCTCGCAATTTTGTCAGTAGAGTTTCGGTTTCTTTTCGATTCACGCGACGTTGCATTCGGCGCAGCATGGTATCGTTGATGTGCTGCAACGGCATATCGAGATAGGGCAAAATTTTTCCACCGGCGGCAATGACGTCGATCAGTTCGTCGGTGAAAAAAATTGGATATAAATACATCAAGCGAATCCAGTCGAGCCCAGGCACTTCGACAAGCTGTCTGAGCAGTTCGGCCAAACGCGGCTCGCCGTAGAGATCCATGCCGTAGTACGTTGTATCTTGCGCGACGATAATTAGCTCGCGTACGCCATCGGCCGCCAGTTCTTTGGCTTCGGCAATGACCTCTTCCATGGGCTTGGTGGCGTGCTTGCCGCGCATTTTTGGAATCGCACAAAACGTGCAAAGCCGGTCGCAGCCTTCCGAAATTTTGAGATAGGCAAAATGTTTCGGTGTGATCCGTAATCGAGAGCGATCGGAAAATGGTCGAACGGGGGCCGGTTGAAAAACGCTGCGTTGTTCATCAAGCCGGCCCACCAGCCGATCTGCAACTTTGGTAACTTGCTCGCGGCCGAAAACACCGACGATAAAATCGACGTCGGGACACTTTTCAAGCAATGCTTCTTTTTCGCGCTCTGCCAAGCAACCGGAAACAATCACGCCGCGCGTGCCGCCACGACGCTTGAGTTCCAGCATTTCATGAATTGTGGCAAACGATTCGTCGCGGGCCCGTTCGATGAAACCACAAGTGTTGACGACGACGAAATCCGCACCAACGGGCTCGCTGACGAGCTTGTAGCCATCTAGCTGCAACAGCCCAAGCATTCGTTCGCTGTCGACGAGATTTTTAGGGCAACCAAGGCTGACAAAACTGTAGGTGCCTTTGTTGGTTGTTGCCGAATCACGCTGCGGGCGCGGCTGTGATTTTGGGGAAGGCTCGACGATGGGTAACGAAGTCGTATTCAAAATTTTCACGCTGGCTGGGATGTAGAAACGGCAATCCTCTATGTTATCTCAAAGCGCTCCCCGCGGCGAGTGGGCGGGTATAAACTAACGTTCACAAAGCGTGAACCTTCGATGCTATAAATCCCACCTGAAGAGCTGTCTGCGACACTCGATTTCGTGCATTAGACGCTTTGGAAAAGAGTATGCTCGATGGTCAACCGGTCGATGCGGTGGCCATTGCGAAGATGTTTCGGTTGACGATGGTATGGGGGGATGATCGTCAATCGGGGCGAGCATGGCGGGTAGCGCTTGGTGGGAGTGAGGCGCTTACTTTGATTTTTTTACGGCATGATTCGAGACCGGAACGAGAATAGTAGATCGTGGTGCGATAAAATTGGCAAATCGCTCGCGGGCAAGTGTTTGTCAGCTTGGCATTAATGCGGAAGAATCGCTGCGGGAAATTGATGAGTTTGAGGAGTAACTAAAGAGGAAATAAATGGCTGCTTTGGAACAAGACATTTATGATTGTGAGTGGAAGCTGCAATCTGTCCTGGACAGTTACTATTGTATTGAACTTGTTGTGCATCCACAAAAAGCATCCTTGGAAGCTGGCGTTATGCCTCTACAAGGAATACTGTTTTTCGATGTGGAGTTATCTGCCTATTATGAAAATGAAGAACCTCGCTTTACTGCGCGTAGCGGCGATGTTTGTCTTCTTAACTCGCTGGAACAATTTCGCGATGGCATCATTTCAATCTGTCGAAATGGCAAGGAGGAAGTAGCGAAGCTTCAAGCGTACGACGGATTTATGGATCTATCTATTGAAGGTACCGACGCTATTCATTCGCTTGCGGTGGTAAGAGCTCGCTTGTACGATAACCCATCCTATCGATCCTTGGGCACCAATTGGAAACCAAAGAAAAACGACAGTTGGAAACACACTATTTTGTTAGATGTGCAATTTGAAATCGATGCATCTTCTTTGGAGCCTGTGATTCAAAAAATAGAAGAATTACTTAGATTGCTAGAGTCGGCAAGTTAATTCAGCGGCAGCTTAATTGTTTTTAAATACGGATTCCATCTGTCTAGTCAGTTCTGTAATTAAAAATGGCTTTGCCACTACAGAGATTTCACCAAGTTCTTGTACCTGGCGAATGTCGTCGATTCTCGGAAAACTTGCCAGCGCCAGAATGGGAGTCTTGCCGATTTGAGATTTGAGATTTGGGATTACTTTTGCTGCGCTTTGTTTTTCCAGATCCAGCAAAACTAGATCGATGTTTTTTGGTAGTTTCTCTGTCGCCGATTTGATCCAAACGGTTTGCCAATTGCGGCCATGGCAAACATCAGCGAGGGAATCGGCCGTTTCACGATGGGAAGAAATCAGAACGACGGTCTTCGTGAGGGGTGATGAATTGAATGGTTGAGTGTTACTTAAGTGCAATAGCCGTTCTTCGTCGCTGACCATCGCCGGCAAGGACCAAACGCTGTCGGTTCCAGCTTCGAATCGGTCAAGCTGCTCTGCGAATCTGGGTAACCAATGATGCCAATACGTTCGCCAAACCGCAGGCCAAGGCGTACCGGTTCGACTCTCTCCCTCGAGCCACGTGCCTAATAGACTAACAAGATGTGCAAGCGGCGTCGTACGACGAAGCAATTCAATTTGCTTCGTAGACACATGGCCTGGCCAAGGTTGAGCAACAACAATGACGCTTGGAATGAAACCGGCCTGAAGGCAAGACAATGCATTGGCAACATCGTTTTTTATAGTCGCGCCGCGTGTCGCCAACCATGTTGCCACCACCGAAAACTCGGGATGGTTCTGATCGCCAATAAAAAGAATAGAAGCTTTGGTAGACATCACATGATCCGCCAATTTGCGAGGCAAGCATCACGATAGAAAATCGTGGTTGCGGCAATCCATAGGTGATAGCGTAATGCAATCGCTGCGAAAATAGCAAATGTAGCTAGTTTTTGCGGAGATGATAGCAGCGTTTTCCGGCGGATAATTTGCCTTGACACTCCGCGGGAAATCGCCACAATTCGCGACCGGAATTTGGCATCGACACTTCGCTGAATTCTTGAAAGTTTGGGAGCGTTTGTATTGATCTGAATTTTTTAATTCAGTTCCCAATTAGAAAGTAGTACTTCGTCTGTCACGCATTTGCCAGGAAGGCCCGTGTTGCGACAGCTTGTTCGATCAAAATTTATTAATGCGGCAGGTTGGTTAGACTTGTTTAACTAACCACGCAGGGCATGGAGGCCTTGCATGATGCCGGAAACTGCATTCTGCGCTCGTGGTATTAGCTTGCGGCAATTATTGCCGGAGGCAAGCATTTTTGGCGCAGATGATATCACCGTTCAGAATTGCACGGCTGATTCTCGCACTTGCCAAGAGGGCGACGCTTTTGTCGCATTGGTTGGCGGTCATGTGGATGGGCACGATTACGTGTCTGAAGCCATTGAGCGTGGCGCGAGCGCCATTCTTACCGAACGCTATTTACCCACTGCGGGCGTACCCATTTGCGTCGTGCCAGATAGCCGAATCGCGTTAGGAAAACTTTCTCAGGCGGTCGCTGGCGACCCTAGCCAGCGGTTGAAAGTTATCGGTGTTACTGGAACCAATGGCAAAACGACCACTTGCTGGCTAATTGCTAGTGTCTTAGAAGCCGCGGGTTTTCGCGCTGGATTGACCAGCACGATTGCCAACAGCGATGGAGCCGCCGTCGAGTCAAGCGATATGACGACTCCGTCTGCTCCGCAGCTTGCGCAGTGGCTTTCGCGGATGGTCGCAAACGATTGCACGCATGCGGTGATGGAAGTTTCCAGTCATGCGTTGGCACAATCTCGGGTTGCAGGGATCGATTTCGATGCAGCTTGTGTCACCAATGTTCGTCGCGATCATCTCGATTTTCACAACACGCTGCAAAATTATCACGACGCCAAGGCTCGATTGCTAAAACAGGTTTCGCCGGAAGGGTTTGTTGTCGTGAATGCCGACGATCCGGTGGCCCATAATTTTTTGTCGCTGACGGATCGACCGGCGTTGTCGATCGGCATGGAAAACGAAGCCCAATTAACGGCAACGTTGATTGATCGCCAGTTGAGCGAACAAACGTTCCTGCTGCACGCTGGTAACGATAACGTACCGGTGCGAACGCGGATTATCGGCGATCAGCATATTTACAACTGTCTCACGGCTGCCGCGGTCGGATTGCTTTATGGACTGGAGCTTCCCGACATTGTGCGAGGCCTTGAGCGACTCGAAAAAGTTCCAGGGCGAATGGAACGTATCGAATGTGGCCAACGTTTTGGGGTGTTTGTCGATTACGCTCATACGCCGGAAGCTTTGGAAGCCGTGCTGCGGTCATTGCGGGCCTTGACCGCCGGGCGGTTGATTTGTGTGTTCGGCGCCGGTGGAGAGCGTGATCGCGGCAAGCGGCCGCTGATGGCAAAAGCAGTGGAAAGCGCCGCTGATGTCGCGGTGGTGACCGACGATAACCCACGGCGTGAAGATCCGGCAAAGATTCACCGCGAAATTTTGCGAGGGTTCGATTCGCTGGATGCGATTGTCGTGAAGCCCGATCGCGCTGAAGCGATTGCTTGGGCGCTTGATCAGGCCGTCGCAGGAGATTGCGTATTGATCGCCGGCAAAGGACATGAAGAACATCAAGTGATCGGTACGAATCGACGTTGGTTCGACGATCGTGAGATCGCGCGCCAATGGCTATATGAGAATGTGGAATCGGTCGTGCGATTGCTCGATCCATGGAAACGAGCCAAAGCGGGATAATGGATTCCAAGCCGTCACTTTACTAGCCAAATCGAAATTAAAAATTTGAATTCTGATTCGTGACTTTTGAATATGCTTACTCTCGCACAACTTCGTGATATTACGGGTGGCCAACTGCGGTTGGCTTCGATGCCTCCGCGCCATGGTGAGACGACTCAAGTTGGGCCTGTGGTGACTGATAGCCGCCGCATCCAAGCCGACATGGTGTTTTGGGGATTGTCGGGGCCCAAATTCGACGGTGCTTGCTTTGCCGAAGATGCGCTGGTGCGCGGCGCAGCCGGTGTGGTGGTTGCTGGTCGGGATGTAACACCTTGGGCAGGACGATGGTCGCTACGCGTTGAAGATGGTTTGAAATCGCTGTGGGCGCTCGCGCGATGGCATCGCCGACGATTTGCCGGCAGGATGATTGCGGTCACAGGAAGCGTGGGAAAAACAACCACGCGAATGATGATCGATTCGGTATTGGGCTCGAAGTTCACCGGAACAACCAGCCCAAGGAACTATAACAACCATGTTGGCCTGCCACTTAGTTTGTTGCGATTGGAGGCCGATCACGATTATGCGGCGGTTGAACTTGGCGCGAATGGCCCTGAGGAAATTCGCTTGCTGACCGACTTGTGCCGGCCACAGATTGGTGTGATTTCTCGAATTGCGGAAGCTCACCTGGGTGGATTTGGTTCTCAAGAAGCTTTGGCGCAGGCAAAAACCGATTTAATTGCGGCTTTGCCCAAGGATGGAATCGCGGTGCTCAATGGCGATGACGGTTGGTTGCGGCGGCTTGCTCATCGAACGCCCGCCCGAGTGATTTGGGTTGGCCGCGAAAACGATTGCCAGATGATGGCTCACGATATTCGCTGTCGCGGCGGCTTGCTGCAATTCCGCGTGGAACAGCAACGTTATCGGGTACCTGTTTGGGGCCGACACCATCTAACCGGCGCGCTCGCCGCGATTGCCATTGGTTTGGAATTTGGCATGACGCATAGCGAGATTGCAACGGCAATGATGGATTTCGATCCACCTTCGATGCGCTGCCAAGTCAGCGACGTCGGTGGAGCAAAGATTATTGACGATTCGTACAACGCCAGCCCGACAGCCATGCGTGCCGCGCTGCAATTATTGCGTGATGTGGACACACCTGGCGAACGTGTCGTGGTGTGTGGAGACATGGCAGAGCTTGGCGATTCGTCTGAAGATTGGCATCGGCAGGTAGGTGAAGAAATTGTCACTCGCTGCGGCGCCGACCGACTGATTGCTTGCGGTGAATATGCCGAGGAAGTCGTTCAAGCGGCACGGAAATTTGGAATGCCAGAAGCCAAAACTGTGGCATGTCGATTCGCGGAAGACACGATTCCGCTCGTGCGACCAGCAATTCAACAAGGTAATGCAGTGCTTATCAAAGGATCTCGTTCGATGGGGATGGAGCGCGTCGTCGAAGCAATTCGCCGCGCGGCATGAGGAGAAAGTGTCTATGTGTCTTGGTTTCTAGGTGTTTGATTTATCGATCAGCCTAGCATTGAAACCCAGACACTTAGACACCTAACACAAAGGAACCAAGTTGCGGCTCCGTCCGCTGCGCCAGAGTTTGCGGGAACCGAGGCGCTACCCTCCCTCCTGGGTAGGAGCAACAGGCTTGCCGAGCACGCGGTCTCTGGGTCGGCCGCGCGGTAAGCGCTTCGCGACGGAGCCAGACTGAGCACCGGAGCGGTGGTCAACACCGCTCCGGTTGCTCGGAGAACACGGTTGATACGGTTTTCGACGCGTCCGTGGACGAGGCTTGCCGTTGAGCAATTCCTCGTTGGTGCGTCGGAGCGGTATCGATCTCTTTTCTTTTTATGCTTGTCTGGTTGATCGATCAATTTGTTCATCTCTGGCCCGATGCCAGTTGGATCGCTTCGTTGCAAGATTGCACGAAGATTACGTTTCGTGCTGCGCTGGCCGCATTCGCAAGTTTTGTGCTGGCGGTTGTGCTTGGGCCCCGGGTGATTGCCTGGCTCAATGCGCGATTTCGTGAGCCACTACAGGATCGTTCGTCCAAGTTGCGTGAGCTTTCTCAGCACAAGGCTTGGACGCCGACGATGGGTGGATTGTTTCTTGTTGCGGGCATGTTCTTGGCAGTTCTATTGCTGGGAAATTGGCGAAATCCCTATCTGCCCATTTTGCTCGTAAACCTATTAGGCATGGCCGCCATTGGTGCAATCGACGATCTGCAAAAATTGCGACGGCATCGTGGCTTGCAATCACGAACAAAATTATTTTTTCAAATTTTATTTGCAGCAGCGATTTCAATTTGGCTTTATGTTGTGCAGCGAGAGGTGAATGGTGGATTGGATTTGCAATTGCCATTGGTTGGAACAGCGATTCCTCTGGGTGCTTGGTTCATTCCATTCACGGTGCTAGTCATCATTAGCAGTTCCAACGCGGTCAACCTGACGGATGGTCTTGATGGATTGGCCGGTGGCTGCCTGATCACTACGACGGCAGCACTTGGGGTGATTGTGTATGTCGCGGGCCATTATGAACTAGCGTCGTATTTAGGCGTTATGTTTTCTGCGCATGCAGGTGAAACCGTGGTGATGGTGGGGGCGATGATCGGTGCGACGCTTGGTTTTTTGTGGTTCAATTGCCAACCCGCTCAGGTTTTTATGGGGGATACCGGTTCGTTGTCGTTAGGCGGTACGCTGGGGTTACTCGCCGTGATCGCGCGGCAAGAAATTTTATTGTTATTGATTGGCGCGGTCTTTGTGGCCGAAGCGATGAGCGTGATTATTCAAATCGGCTCGTTTCGTTTGCGGGGAAAACGTGTGTTTCGGTGTGCCCCGTTACACCATCATTTTCAATTTCTTGGCTGGCCCGAAAGTAAGGTGGTGGCACGGTTTTGGATCGTTTCTGCACTGTGTGCGATGGTTGGCTTAGGAACTCTTAAGATAAATCGTTCCAAGATCTTACCCGGTTCGCCCGAAGTAATGAATGAACCCATCGCGAACCTGAATGGCGAGACAAGAGTCATTAAATAAAACACGATGAAAGTCGTCTAATAAGATTATGAATACATCTTCGTTTCACATTATTTTCGCTGGCGGCGGAACTGCCGGGCATTTGTTTCCAGGTTTGGCCGTGGCGGCTGAATTAGCGGGACTTAACTGCACCCCAAAGATTACCTTTGCCGGTAGCGGCAAAGCATTTGAAAAGCGTTTGGTAAAAGAAGCCGGATTTGATTATTTGCCGCTGCCATGTGCGCCAATCAAATTTAGCCCGCGCGGTTTAATGCGGTTTATTGCCGGCAATTTCAGGGGCTATCGCAAGTCGCGGCGATTCATTCGTCGCCACCAAGTTAAATTGGTCGTTGGGTTAGGTGGATATGTCAGTGTGCCCATGGCCCGCGCGGCCAGTGCGCTCAATGTGCCACTGGTGTTACTTGAGCAGAATGCATTTCCCGGCAAAGCTACGCGCTGGCTAGCGCCACGCGCTGATTTGATTTGCACGGCTTATGAAGAAACACGCCAACATCTTTCGCACACTTGCCCTGTGCGGGAGACAGGCAACCCGATTCGTGCTGGTTTTCAACCCCGTCGCCGCCGCAAGCCTGCTGCATTAGGTGTCCCCATTCCTGCGCCGCGTCAATTGTTGGTTCTTGGCGGCAGTGGTGGTGCGGCTTCGTTAAATCAGTTCGTGCCGCGAGCATTGTATAAATTAGGGGATAAGCTCATCGGCTGGAGCATTGTTCATCAAACCGGACCAGAGCAGGCCGAGGCAACTCAAGAACTGTATCGCAAGTTTGCGCTCGATGCTCAAGCGACACCGTTTGTGCAAAATTTACCGGAAGTGTTACGAGAGAGCGATTTGGTCATTTGCCGGGCAGGCGCCACGACGCTTGCCGAAATTGCCGCAACGGCAGTGCCGGCAGTGATGATTCCTTATCCTCGCGCGACTGACGATCACCAACGGTTAAACGCCGAACCATTTGTTGCCGCCGGCGCGGCACGAATGATTGACGAGCGCACGATTGAAGGGAGACTCGACAACGAATTAGTGGCTACGATCGAAGACCTGCTGATTCATCCTAAGAAACGGCAAGCCATGTCGGTCGCTATGCACGAGTTGGCTCGGCCTGATGCAGCGTGGCAAGTGGCGATGATGATTTATGACTTGGTGAATCGATCTGCAACTCGTAAGGTCGCTTAATGCACAATCTGCTAGCGAAATCTGCATAGATTCTGCGGTTGGCAAATGCTAGCATCGGCAGCGTTCGGCATTGACGCTGCCACGAAAGGGCTCTTATCATCCCGCAACTCTATTTCGCGTAAATTATTGTGCGGTGACGGTGATGCGGCTGACGGATTGCAAAACCATGGCTGAGGGGTCGAAGGTAGCGCATTTTGTCGGCGTTGGCGGCAGTGGAATGCAAGCGCTGGCAAGCGTTTTAAGTGATCGCGGTTGGATCATTACCGGCTCCGATCTCCAAAGCGAAACGGGCCACGAGCTTGCACCCTTGGCAACGGCCATTCAAGTTGGTCATCGGCCTGCAAACGTACCAAGTAATGCGCAAGTGCTTATCTATAGCGATGCAATCCCGATAGATAATTGTGAACGGATTTATGCAGAGCATTTAAGGATTCCGTGTTTCAGTTACGCTCAGATGCTCGGCAAGCTTACAGAATCGAAACGCACGATCGCGGTGGCCGGAACCCATGGTAAATCGACAGTCACGGCGATGACGGCGGAAATTCTGGTACGCGCAGGACTCGATCCAACCGTGATCTGCGGCGCCATGCCGCGCGATACGATTCAAGGCCCTGCCACTCATTCTGCGATCGGTCGTTTTGGAGGATGCAATGGTGGCGGAGCACTAGCGCTCGTCGAAGCTTGCGAGTATCGCGAAAATTTTCTGCATCTTTCACCGAGCGTTTCCGTTGTGTTAAATATCGAGCCAGATCATTTCGACTATTACACAACACGGCCGCAGTTAACCGCAGCATTTAATAAATTTGTCGCGCGAACCTCTTCGGATGGCTTAATGGTGATTTCGGCAGATTGCCCGGTGGCAAAATCACTTGTAACGTCAACGGATCGTCACGTTGCCACCTTTGGATTTGCAGATGATGCCGATTGGCGTGCGGGCAATCTCGAGCACGCCCGCGGCCGGTATCGATTTGATTTGATGCGTCGTGACAAGCGGCTAGCACGCGTTGCGCTGTCAGTTCCAGGCCGGCATAATGTAGCTAATGCTTTGGCCGCGGCCGCCATTGCTCGGCATGCGGGAGTTTCGGTTCAGCACATTGTGCAGGGCCTCGCGGCATTTCGCGGTTTAAAACGCCGGCTGGACGCCCGTTGGACGTTTGAAGGTGTAACTTGGATTGACGACTATGCTCACCATCCTGCCGAAGTAACGGCCACGCTAGCAACCTTGCGGCAAATGTTTCCCCGGCGGCGGATTTGCTGCGTATTTCAGCCTCATCAAGCCTCGCGATTGACTGCCTTACTAGACGAATTCGCGGTAAGTTTGCACAATGCTGACAGAGTCGCTGTTGCCGAGGTATTCCGAGCCCGTGAAGGAGTGCCGCAACTCGGCGATGCGACGGCGTCAGATTTGGCCGATCGACTGCGATTTGATGGAATGGATGTCTGGCATGAGCATCGGCCGGGCACGATTGTGGAGAGGTTGGCCGAAGAATTACAATCTGGCGATGTTCTAGCAACCTTAGGAGCTGGCGATCTTGGCAAATATTTCTATGAGTTTCACAAGCGGCTTCGAAGAGATTGTGCGGCAGCATGAGCCGTTGGCCCCGAATACTTGGATGGGCATTGGCGGGCCGGCTGAATATTTTGTCGAACCGCGATCGATCGACGAACTGCAAGCCGTGGTCAAGCGCGCCTCGGATGAAGGAATGCCCATTCGTGTACTGGGCGGAGGATCGAACTTGCTGGTGCGCGACGATGGTGTAAAAGGCGTCATCTTGCGGCTTTCTGCGCCAGCCTTCAATCAAATTCAAACCGACAAGCAAAATGTAACCGCGGGTGGAGGCTCTCGACTGGGGCATGTAATTTCGCATGCCGTGCGCGCGGGCTTAGGCGGATTGGAAACACTTGTCGGGATTCCGGGCACTACCGGTGGGGCGCTGCACGGCAATGCCGGGAGTCACGGCGGCGACATCGGCCAGTGGACTTGTCAAGCTGACGTCATGACTCGCACTGGGGAAATCATTTCACGTTCGCGCGATGAATTGGTATTTGCTTATCGGCACAGCAGTCTTGATGAATTGGTTAT
>CAZIGP010000052.1:11209-12320 GCA_964538425.1 uncultured Pirellulales bacterium
AATTTCACTTGGAAGAGGAAGACTCGCAGGAACTTACCAAGCGAATGCAAAAGCAATGGATTGTGAAGAAAGCAGGGCAACCACTTGCGCATCAAAGTGCGGGCTGTATTTTTAAAAATCCTCGCGGTTTGAGCGCGGGTATGTTAATCGATCAAGCCGGTTTAAAAGGCACTCGGGTAGGTGGTGCTGAAGTCAGCGACAGGCATGCGAATTTTATCGTCGTCGATCGGGATGCTTCTAGCAACGATGTGCTGCAACTGATCGATCTCGTACGCAGTCGCGTGGCCGAACAGTTAGGCGTCGAATTGGAATTGGAAATAGACGTGTGGTAATCGGCACAGACCTGCCTATCGATCGCCTTGGCAACATATCGCGGGGCCAGAGATTTCGCATTCTTCTTTCGCTGGGATGAAAAAGAACGCTGCAACCAAGGATGGTGTTTCCCGCAGTCGGCTTCCGAAAAAATGGATTGGCCGCGGGTTGCTAATCGCATGCTTGATTGGCGGTTTGATCGCGGCGGCATTAGGGCTGTGGCAAAATCTGCGGCCGCACATATCGGCCCAGCCTGAGTATTTAGTCGATATCCGCGCGATCGAGATCACGCCGCAGCCAAAATGGATTAAGGCTGACATCAAAGCGGAGATTTTGCGCGATGCAGGGCTACCTGACCAGCTTTCGATTTTAGATGAGTCTTTAAATGAACGCGTGAAACAGGCATTTGCGTTACATCCTTGGATTGCGGCCGTCGAAAAAGTCGAGACGAATTACCCTGCGAATATTTCAGTAACGGTTGCTTATCGCCGGCCCGTGGCCATGGTGGAAGTTCACGACGGATTATTGCCTGTCGATGCTCATGGAGTTTTGCTATCTCCGGAAGATTTTACGCCTGAGGAGGCGTCGCAATACCCTCGTATTTCTGGCTTACAAGGAAGTCCTCTCGGACCGATTGGAACACGTTGGGGTAATGCAATTGTGGAGGCCGCAGCCAAACTGGCTGAAGTGCTGCAAACCTCTTGGGCTGAATTGCAATTACACCACATCGAGCCACAGCGCGGATTGATTGCCGATCAAGCCGGCGCCTTACGCCAGGTTGCCCATTTTCTCGGTATTT
>CAZIGP010000053.1:0-12287 GCA_964538425.1 uncultured Pirellulales bacterium
ACGCTCGAATTCCTTATCAAGTCCCCTCGCGAGAAGAGTTATCCGAGCGATTGGAATCGGTGCTGCGAGTCGTGTATTTGATTTTCAATGAAGGTTATTCGGCTTCCTCCGGCGAGCAGGTCACACGTGCGGATGTTTCTGGCGAAGCCATTCGGCTGGGTCGATTAATTTTAGAATTGTTGCCTGAATCGGAAGTCAGAGGGCTACTTGCCCTTATGCTGCTCCAGGAATCAAGGCGTGCTGCAAGAACATCACCGGATGGCAATTTAATTTTACTGGATGATCAGGATCGCTCGAAATGGAACCGTCAGCAAATTAATGAAGGACTCACGCTAGTCGAACAGGCATTATCCACTCGTGGGTTCGGTCCGTATGCCATTCAGGCGGCCATCGCTGCCGTTCATGCTCAGGCTTTGACCGCTGCTGCGACCGATTGGTCGCAAATTGTGGCACTCTACGATTTGTTATTGCAAATCGAACCATCGCCAATTGTTGAACTCAATCGTGCGGTAGCCGTTGCCATGCGAGATGGTCCTGCGGCAGGTTTAGAACAAATCGATGCCCTTTTTGCGCGTGGAGAATTAAGCGATTACCATCTTGCTCATTCCGCACGGGCCGATCTTTGCAGACGTCTAGGAAATGCTGCCGAAGCCCGGATTTCCTACGAAAAAGCCCTGGGTTTGGCACGGCAGGAACCAGAACGACGGTTTCTCAATCAGCGCCTGGCAGAGCTCGCGTAAAACTTTTCTAAAAAATTTTGCGGCGTTGTCGAAATCGACAGCGGCCAAACGACAACTAGGTGTTAACGCCCGAGCGAGAATCGAATTTCAAACAAAAATAAATCGCGGCCACCTGTCATAACCTCAAGGGAGATAAGACGATGCGATTCATGGTAATTGTCAAAGCGACCAAGGATAGCGAAGCGGGCATCATGCCGAGCACCGAGTTGCTCAATGAAATGGGCAAATATAACGAGGAACTGGTGAAAGCCGGCATCATGCTTGCCGGAGAAGGTTTGCAGCCCAGCTCGAAAGGGGCGCGCATCCGGTTTTCGGGTGACAAGCGAACTGTCATCGACGGTCCCTTTGCCGAAACAAAAGAACTTATCGCCGGCTACTGGATGTGGAACTGCAAGTCGCTCCAGGAAGCCATCGAATGGGTAAAAAAGTGCCCAAATCCAATGCCAGGAACTGATTCCGACATCGAAATTCGCCAAGTTTTTGAGATCGAGGATTTTGGCAACAACGCGACTCCCGAGGTTCGCGACCGCGAGGCTCGGCTGCGTGCTGAAACGGCGGGGAAAAAATAGCGGAAACGGAACGCGGGAGGAATCTAACCATCGGCTAATAAAATCTTGTTGCTACAGCAACATGGGTAGAGGAAAACACTCATGAAATTCATCTGTCTGGGATACATCGAAGATGGCAAATGGGAAAGGATGTCAGCAAGCGAGCAAAATGCGATGATCGAGGAGTGCTTCGCTTATGACGACGTGCTGCGGAAGAACGGTCACTTTGCAGGCGGAGAAGCCCTGCAAAGCGCCAAAAGTGCCGCTACTTTGCGGTGGCAAAACGGCAAGGTCACTGTTACCGACGGCCCCTATGCAGAAACCAAAGAGCAGCTCGGTGGAATTCTGATTCTGGAGGCGAACGACCGAGACCATGCCATCCAATTGATGTCCAAGCATCCCGGCTTGCGTCTGGGTGGCCCGTTCGAAATCCGGCCAGCCGCCGAAGAAATCAACGAGCTATGTGCAAAAAGAGATACCGCCGCAACTGCGTAAGCATCGCACCTCGAAATTGTTTGGAGTAAAACTCAATGCAGAAAATTACACCATGCTTATGGTTCGATAGCCAAGCCGAAGAGGCGGCGAACTTTTACTGCTCGATCTTTAAAAACTCGAAGATCGGTCACATCGCTCGCTACGGCGCCGAGGCCGCAAAAATTTCGGGACGGCCTGAAGGTTCCGTCCTCACCGTAAAATTTCAGCTCGAAGGGCAGGATTTCCTCGGCCTCAACGGTGGGCCAATCTTTCAATTTACTCCTGCCATTTCATTCATGACCAATTGCGAAACCCAGGAAGAAATCGACGCACTCTGGTCTCGGCTGCTCGAAGGTGGTCAAGAAAGCCAATGCGGTTGGCTCACCGATAAATTCGGCATGTCGTGGCAAATTGTCCCGACTTTGATTAACAAGTTGATGCAGAGCGGAGATGCCAAAAAGTCAGGCGCGATGATGAACGCTCTTCTACAAATGCGGAAGCTAGACATCGGCACGCTGAAAGCAGCATACGAACAAGGATAGGCCTACTCGCTTCATCGCAACAAACAACAAGCTAACGATTCGCATCAATAAACGACAAAAGTACTTTTCACTTCAATAACATTCGAGAGGAATAAACATGCAAGTCCAATGCTACTTGAACTTTGATGGTCGCACCGAAGAAGCCCTTGAGTTTTATAAAACTGCAATCGGCGCCAAAGTGGAATCGATGATGCGATTCAGCGACAGCCCCGAGCCAGCCGCGCCTGGCTGCGTTCCGCCTGGTGCCGAAAAAAAAGTGATGCACTCCAGTTTCAAAGTCGGTGAGACAATCCTCATGGCGTCCGACTGCCATTGCACCGGCAAACCGAACTTTCAAGGGATTTCCCTCACACTGTCGCCGGCCAACGAAGCAGAAGCGGACAAATTGTTCAACGCCTTGGCCAGTGGTGGCCAGATCCAAATGCCCCTGACCAAAACATTCTTTTCACCGCGGTTCGGCGTAGTCGTCGATCGCTTCGGCATTTCATGGATGGTTGTAGTGCCACATCCAGACTACAAATAACAACAAACATACTGTAACCGCATCAATCCAAAATCGATTCCCGGATTAAAAGTGAGGTGAACATGAAGTACATGCTTCTCATACATACGAATGAAAATGCTTGGACCGACGATGAACGACAGCATTGTTATGTCGAATCGACGGAACTAACCCATGAACTCAATAACCGAGGCCAATACGTGGGTGCCTCGCCATTGCAACCTGTCGCCACGGCAACCAGCGTTCGGGTTCGCGATGGAAAGCGATTTGTGACCGACGGTCCGTTTGCCGAAACTCGCGAACAACTAGGCGGTTACTTTCTGGTCGAAGCCAAAGATCTGAACGAAGCCATCAACATTGCAGGCCGAATTCCTGGCGCTCGTAAAGGCACGGTTGAAGTCCGAGCCGTTATGGAATTAGCAGGCCTACCAAAAAAAGTTTCAACGTCTGCCGCAGCGGTTTAAATTAAGAAAGGCAATCTTCATGAAATATATGTTGCTTTGCTACGACGATGAGCAAGCTTGGGAAAAAGCGGGAAAACCTGCCCTTCAACAGGCAATGCAAGAAGCCGTTCAATTGACACATCAATTGAACCAGCGCGGCCAATACGTCGAGTCCGCGCCTCTGGAACCGTCGTCAACAGCCGTCAGTGTTCGCGTTCGCGACGGGAAGCGAATCGTTACCGATGGCCCTTTCGCCGAAACGCGCGAAGTGCTCGGTGGCTATTACATTATCGATGTCAATAATCTCGACGAAGCGATTGCCATCGCAGCAAAACACCCTGGCGCTCCGCTGGGCACCGTTGAAATTCGTCCGCTCGTGGAGCTCTCCGGCCTGCCTACGTCACCGTAAAATTTCGGGAAATCAATCACACGAAAGATTACAATTCCGAACACTTGTTGTTTAAATCAAAAAACTTACTTTTTCATTTTGGAGACTTCTATGAACTGCAAAAAATTGTTTGCTTCTGCACTCACGATCACCTTGGGCCTTGCATTGGCCGTCGTTTTCACTGCTCAAGCAGCCGACTCTGCAAAAGACGCTAAATCGGCCGCAGCGCCGGAAATGAAACTTCCGCCAGGATGGACGCTCGAAGATTTTCAAGCTTGTATCGTCGCTGGCACCCCCGGTGAAAAGCACAAACTCCTTGCGAACGAAATTGGCACGTGGAAGGGAGAAAGCACCATGTGGATGGCCCCCGGAATGGATCCCATCAAATCGGATTGCACTTCAACGGTTACTCCAGTCATGGACGGCCGATTTATCAAGGTCGATTTTGCTGGCGATATGCCAGGCATGGGGCCATACAACGGCTTGGGAATCGTCGGCTATGACAATGTTGGCCAAAGGCTTCAATCCGTTTGGCTCGACAATCACAGCACCGGCATGATGGTCGGCACCGGCGAAATGTCGGCTGACGGAAAAACGCTCACTTGGAAATACGATTACAATTGCCCAATCACAAAAAAGCCCGCCGTGATGCGTCAAATTGAAACCTATGCCAGCCCCACTTCGAAAACACTCGAAATGTTTGGCGCCGATCCGAAAAGCGGCAAAGAGTTTAAGATGATGAGCATTAAACTCACCAAGAATTGAACCCTTCCAGAATGTCTGGTGATTTGGTGGCCTGGTTTCACCGGGCTACCAAGACACTGGACAGGCTCCAACTATCCCATCGCAAATTTTCTCGAATACAAAGGTTAATATCATGCCTTACGTTGACGGCTTTGTCCTACCAGTCCCCAAAAAAAACGTCAAAGCTTACGCCGCCATGGCCAAAATTGCCGCCAAAGTTTGGCGAGACCACGGCGCACTCGCCTATCATGAGTGCGTCGGCGACGATCTCACCGTAAAGTGCGGCCTCCCGTTCCCCAAGCTTGCAAAAATTAAACCTAGCGAAACCGTTGTCTTCGCCTGGATTGTCTACAAATCAAAAGCCCACCGCGATAAAGTGAACGCTAAAGTAATGCAGGATCCGCGATTGGTCGCATGCATGGAAGGCAAAAAAATGCCCTTCGACGTCAATCGAATGGCATACGGCGGCTTCAAAACACTCGTCGAAGCGTAACCAACAAGGGAGTAAACAATGAGCAGCGTTCGAGTTCTCGTTGGCACCCGCAAAGGCGCTTTCATTTGCACCTCCGACGGCAAACGACAAAAGTGGTCGATTTCCGGGCCTTTCTTTGGCGGCTGGGAAATCTATCACATGAAAGGATCATCGGTCGACCCAAACCGCATCTACGCTTCGCAAAGCAGTGGTTGGTTCGGGCAAATCATTCAGCGCTCCGACGATGGCGGCAAAACATGGATGCAGCCCGGAACGCCCGCCGGCGAGCCAACGACAACCCCCGAGGGCATGCCCAAAGCCGAAAGTAACAAGTTTGTCTACGACACGTCGCCACAAACGGGCAAGCCACTCACCACGCATCAATGGTACGACGGCACCCAGCATCCGTGGGAATTCAAACGAGTCTGGCATTTGGAGCCGTCGCCAACAGATTCCGACACGGTTTACGCGGGCGTCGAAGATGCCGCGATTTTCCGCTCAACCGATGGCGGTAAAAACTGGCACGAACTCGCAGCACTGCGCGATGCGCACGGTTCGCAGTGGGCTCCCGGGGCCGGCGGAATGGGACTCCACACCATTCTGATCGATCCCAGCAATCCAAATCGAATTTACATCGCCATCTCCTCGGCTGGCGCTTTCCGTACCGACGATGGCGGCAAATCATGGAAGCCCATCAATCGTGGCCTGCGCTCGCAGTATATTCCCGATCCTGACGCCGAAGTGGGCCACTGCGTTCACCGCATCGCCATGCATAGCTCGCGCCCAGACGTTCTCTACATGCAAAAACATTGGGATGTCATGCGAACAGACAACGCAGGCGACCAGTGGTACGAAGTCAGCGGAAACTTACCAACCGATTTCGGCTTCCCGATCGATGTTCACACGCATGAGCCAGAAACAATCTACGTCGTGCCAATTACCAGCGACGCGTTGCATTATCCTCCCGAAGGCAAACTGCGAGTCTATCGCAGCCGAACCGGAGGCAACGATTGGGAGCCGCTCACCAAAGGCCTTCCGCAAGAAAACTGCTACGTGAATGTGCTGCGAGACGCCATGGCGGTCGATTCGCTCGACGACTGCGGCATCTACTTCGGCACCACCGGCGGGCAAGTCTATTGTTCCCCCGATGGCGGCGATAACTGGTCACCGATCGCACGAGATTTTCCGGCAGTCGTTTCAGTCGAGGTCCAAACGCTGTCATGATCCGCGTTCTCATCCCTTACCATTTGCGAAACCTTTCCGGCGCAGAAAGTGAAGTGCAACTCCAGGTTGACGAGCCCATTACGCAGCGTTCAATTCTCGACGCTCTTGAAGCCCGTTATCCAACTTTAAGAGGCACAATCCGCGATCAAGTTACCGGCCAGCGTCGACCAATGATTCGTTTTTTTGCCTGCGAGCAAGACATTTCGCTCGACTCGCCCGATACGCCACTCCCCGAGGCCATTACAACGGGCAAAGAACCATTCTGGATCATCGGCGCAATTGCCGGCGGCTAAAAAATTGCTCGAACGGCAAATTTCCAGGGTACAGTCCCCACCGACCTCGTGCCGGTGGAGCAAGAGATGGTCGGCTAGACTGGTGCCACTAGGCTCGCGGCACCTACTCTTTGACGACTTTGCTGTTCTCCTGCTCATGGCCCCTACCGATCTCGCATCGGTAGAGCCAAAGATGGCCGGCTAGCTCGTGTGCGCTCAATTTCCGGCAAACTGCTCAAGACAGCGTGCCCAAAAATTCGCTAAGATGCCCTGCTCACAAAGCCCACCCCTCAAGCCACAGGTGCAATCATGGAAAACGATCGCCCGACAGTAACTGATCGCACAACGGTAGATCTTTCGCTCTTAATTTTACGTCTCGTGGTCGGTGTTATCTTTGCAGCGCACGGCGGGCAAAAAATGTTTGGCTGGTTCGACGGACCTGGCTTAAGCAAAGTCGTTGAAATGTTTGGTGGTGGGCCACTCGGCTACCTTGTCAGCATTGGTGAATTTTTTGGCGGAGTAGGGTTGATCGTTGGTTTTCTCACCCGTTTCTCAGCCGCATCGCTCATTGTGATCATGAGTGGCGCTATTGCCATGGCGCATGGTAAAAACGGTTTCTTTCTTGGCCATGGCATGGATAGCAAAATGAGTGAGGCAGGCTTCGAATACAATCTCGCCCTCATCGGCCTACTCGCCCCGATTCTGCTCTGTGGCCCAGGGCGATTTTCGATCGGCCGATTCCTACCACTGCCGAAATCGCGGCAGTCAGATCGGCCCGTAATCGTGCTGGAATAACTTACAGAAGCAATTTCAAGCGACTCGGGCCTGCACGTTGCGAAATTTGAAAAACGCAACGGTGCCAATTGCCACAAATGTCAGCAGCACCACTCCTTGCACCAGTGCAAATGGCGGCTCTGTCTGGTTCGGGGCCAGCGCTTTCAGCGCCGGCACTTTCAAAAACGCCTGCACCACAAGCACAAAAACGTTTAAATACTGAGAGGCCAATGCCGTAACCACATAAATCGAGTTCCATTTTCCCGCCAAGTGCTTTGAATACCGCGCCGCAATCGCCACGGCTAGCAAAACCAGCGAAAGAATTCCGATGGCATGCGATGGCAGAAAACGATCGACAGGAAATAAAAATCCAGTGACGCTCGTCGCCACCGTGGTCGCAAGAAATACGGCCGTCCAGCCATTCAAACGTTTTGCCGTCAACAACCCATAGGTAACGACAAACCCTGTAGCAATCCCAATCAAGCTAATCACCACATGAACAAAAGTTAGGAGAGTCATGCCGAAAATCATGGTCAACTCCTTCAAAAAAAGTGGAGTCGATTAAAACAACTTGGCTGGATATTTAATCTTATTCCTCAAACGTCGATTCCCCTAGCACAATCCAGCGGAAACTAGCGTAATCCGCCGGAAATATACAAGGTTTCGCCAGTAATCCATGCCGAATCATCAGAAGCCAAAAACACGACGGCCGGAGCGATGTCCTGTGGCTTGCCGATTCGACCGAGCGGCGTTTGCGACTCGATCTGTTGACGGAAATCGCTCTCCGTAATTCCTGCCGTATGCGTCCCTTCGGTTTCAACCATGCCAGGGTTGACCGAGTTAACACGAATTTTTCTCGCCCCAAGCTCTTGAGCCAGCGATCGGGTCACAGCAACCACGGCCGCCTTCGTGGCACTGTAAACGGCGGTGTTGGGCGGCGCGATGGAAGCAACCACCGAACTAATATTGATAACGCTCCCTCCCGCAGGGCCAAAATACTTAACGGCTTCTTGAGTCGCCAGCAAGAGGCCAAGCACATTCAGATCGAACTGCTTGTGAAAATGTGCCGCCGTAATCTGCTCGACCGGAGCAAATTCATAAATGCCGGCATTGTTGACCAAGATATCAACCCGGTCGAATGCTTTTTTCGTTTCCGCAAACAGCCGTCGAATGTCATCTTCTTTGGCAACGTCGGCTTGCACGGCAATGGCCTTGCCACCCTTGCTCGTAATCTCGGCGACGGTTTTTTCCGCCCCCGTTTTACTCGAGGCATAGTTCACCACAACCGCGGCCCCTTCAGCGGCCAAATGGGCCGCGATCGAAGCACCAATCCCTTTCGAGGCCCCCGTCACAATGGCAACTTTTCCGGCAAGTTTTTTCGACATGATCAAAGCTTTCATTACGTCGAACGAGGAAGGATAAAACCGCCGTCAACCAGCAGTGAACTACCGGTCATATAGTCACTCTCTGGATCGCTTAAAAAAACAACCGCTCGAGCAATTTCTTCCGCTCGTCCCAGACGCCCCCAAGGAAGCTTGGGTGCGGCCTTGGCAATTTCCTCGTCGCTACAGAATGCCCGCTCTCCAGGCGTATCAATCCAGCCGGGGTGAACGGTGTTGACTCGGATACGGTGCTTAATCAACTCCGCCGCCGCAGTTTTTGCCATATGATCGACTGCAGCTTTAGACATGTTATACGCCATCGAGCGCGGCACAGGCGTGAAGGCGTGCGGCGAGCTGACGCTGACAATCGCTCCGCCGTTGCCTTGGGCGATCATCTGTCGCGCTGCCGCGCGAAAAACATGAAATGCTCCAAACATGGTGACATCGATCGTGCGATAAAACTTGGTTAAGTCCGTATCACAAAATAAATCGCGATGGCTGTAAGCAGAATTAGCAACCGCAATGTCCAAACTTCCCAATTCTTTCACCACCTTTGCAACCATGCCTTCCACGGTGGCATAGTCAGCGACGTCTCCTTGACAAAGCAGCGCTCGGCGCCCGGCACAGCGCACCACTTCGGCAACTTGCTCGGCCTCTTCGGCATGCGAATGAAAATTGATGGCCACATCGGCGCCGGCCTGAGCAAAAGCTTCTGCGGTCGCTCGACCAATGCCTCGACTGGCCCCCGAAACAAAGGCAACTTTTTTTGTAAAATTCATCGCAGTCAACAGATTAAAGAAGAAAACAACAGGCGATCAGGCCTGCAGTTTATTGGAGAATGAACGACGCCCATCGCAAGAAAATACCATCATTGCCAGCTTCAGTACAGATACGGACCATCCGAGAATTTCAATGAAACAGGCGATTCCCCTCGTCGAATACGTGAACCTCAGCAAGCTTATTTTCCAGCCCCATACAAGTTACTGGTAAGTTGACAAAGAATACCATTTTGTCTACCAACGATACTGAATGGACTTCACTCCAGACTTTAGCCTTTGGTTGGCATAGATCACCCATGAATTTAATTTCTCGCCTGCTCCGTAACATCATTCCACAAATTTTGCTCGGCGCAGCTTTTAGCTTTACGTCTCTTCTTTATGCAGGCCAGTACAACGCGGCGCTAAGCGTTGGTGACACCGCCCCTGCTTGGAACAACTTGCCAGGCACCGATGGCAAACAGCATTCGCTCGACGATCTGAAACAGAAAAAAATCGTGGTCGTAATTTTTACCTGCAATAGCTGCCCTGTCGCTGCCGACTACGAAGACCGCATCATGGCATTCGCCGAGAAACATGCCCAGGAAGTTGCGGTGGTTGCAATCAATGTTAATCGTATTCCGGAAGATAGCCTGCCGAAAATGAAGGAGCGCGCCGAAAAAAGAAAATTTACCTTCCCCTATCTATTCGACGAATCACAGCAAATCGCCAAAGATTACGGAGCCACATTCACTCCCGAGTTTTTTGTGTTGAATGTGGACCGAAAGATTGTTTACATGGGAGGCATGGATGATAACAGCAAGGCCAGCGAGGTAAAAACAAACTATCTCGAGCCTGCCATCCAGGCAGCGATGCAAGGCGAGAAACCTGCGACCCAAGAAACCGTCGCCATCGGGTGTCGAATCCGCTACGCGCGCCAGCGACCTACAAAATAGTGAAATCAAACTAGATCGCTAATAAAAGTACCCTCTGCGCCTTCTGCTTTCTGCCCTCTGCCTCCTGCTTTTTATCAAATTCATGCAATCAGACACCTCGATTTCCCGCGTCAAACAAACATTCGAAGATTGGTCGCTGTATGAAACCGTGATTCGGCACAACTACATGCGTCACCAGGAGCTTGTCGATGGACTGGCTACAATCATCAGCCAAAGCAACAACTCACGGTCGATTATCGATCTCGGTTGCGGGGATGCTTGGCTAGCCTCGCACGCCTTTCGCAATGCCTCACTAGAACGCTATCTGGCGGTAGACTTGTCCGAATCGGCCGTCGAACGAGCTAAAAAAAACACCGCAATCTGGGGACAGCGTGCGAACATCTCATGCGGCAATCTTGCCGAGTTTGTTGCCAATCAACCCGCTCAATCGGCCAATCTCGTTTTGGCCAGCAACTCTTTACATCATTTCAGCAGCGACGCCAAAGCAACCATTATTGAGCATTGCTTCCGCATCCTCTCAACGGGCGGAACTTTTTGCTGGATCGACCCGGTCCGAAACGAAGAGGAATCTCGCGAGACATACCTTCGTCGTCTGACAGACATCATGATGCACGACTGGACCGCCCTCACCGAGGACGGGCGCAAACGAGCCACTGCGCATGTGTGGGAATCCGACTTTCCCGAAACAGAATCAACGATGCTCCAATTTTCGGAGCAAGCCGGCTTCAAGCCTAACGGCCGATTCCTGCAAGACGACCTCTTCGGAGCCTGGCAGTTCACAAAACCTTAACGCCCTGCCTTCTGCCTTCTGCCTTCTGCCTTCTTCATACATGCACCGCTTTATTCTTTCCCCCTTGGCGTGGCTGCACCGCCCGCCCGGCAAATCTTGCCGCGAGCCAACGAGGAATAAACCGAGGCCCATGGGTTAACAGACCGTTAATCGTTCCATCCACCACAATGCTGCGGCGTTGCTCCAGTCCTCGAAGTGCCGTCGTCACAACTTGTTGAGGAGAACGTTTCTTACCCAAAGCAGCCTCGGGCGCTTCTGCCACATCAAAAAATGGCGTATCCGTTGTTCCAGGGCAAAGCGTAACAACTCGCACATTCCGATCGCGACACTCTTCCCACAACGCGACCGAAAACGAAATCACAAACGCCTTACTGGCCGCGTACACAGCCATGTACGGAATCGGCTGAAATCCCGCAATCGATGCCACGTTGATCACGCCCCCATCGCGGCGCGCCAGCATGCCCGGCAAAAAAGCATGCGTCAAATCGACCATGGCGGCATTATTCACCATCACTTCGTCATGCTCGCGCCCTGGCGAAACTTCCTCGAAATGTCCATGCGTTAAAAAGCCGGCGTTATTCACCAGCAAATCGATCGTCATCCCTCGCCGCTCAACTTCCGCGGCCAATTGAACGGCCGCCTGCTTTTCACTCAAATCGGCCTGAATCACTTCCGCGCGCACTTGATGTTGAGCGACAATCTCCGCAGCAAGTTTTTGCAACACATCTTGCGACCGCGCGGTCAACACCACCGACATGCCACGAGCCGCCAATACCTCGACAAAGGCCCGCCCAATCCCAGACGAAGCCCCCGTGACCAAAGCTGTTTTTCCTTGATAAACGAACATTCCATTGCCTCGTTTTGCAAAAAGTGCCACTGCGAAAAGTACCGCAGAGAGATCAACCTAAAAGCAAACCTCGAACCTAATTCCCCGCCATTGAATCCTAAACGTAGCTTTTGCCGCAAGACGAATTGAGCAAATGCAGAGTCTATTCGGAAATTGAAACCGGTGAATTCCAACCTGCAAGCATGCGTTTCCTGACTTCGCCTGATCCCAAAGGGATCACAGCGATTAGGTTGAGGAGCGAAAGCGGCGACACCCCCGGTATTGATAAAAACCCAACCGACCCCAGCAGGGGTCGCAGCGCGTTCAATCCAGATATTGCGGATCATATTGCACACCCGCCTTTTCCAACATCTCAATCAATTCGTCGCGAAATGATTTCTGCCGATGATGTTCTTCTTGGTGGGCAATATAACCCTTCACCCCTTCGCGCGCTG
>CAZIGP010000054.1:0-3545 GCA_964538425.1 uncultured Pirellulales bacterium
TCCATCGACCACTTCTTCACCTAGAATTGCGGCATTGCCGGCAAACTTCGATTGAAAATATTCTCGGTCTTCTTCTGAAATCACCAAAATTAACTGAGGCACGTCCTTGCGGTTTAAAAATTTCTCCGCAGAGTGCAGCCACACGGCACGGCCCTCTAGCGGCGCGTACGGCTTTTTGTAGTTTTTGTCATGAAAGCGGCTGCTGCTGCCCGCGGCGGCGAGAATTACGGCGAAAGTGGCCATGCTATCTGTCTCATTTGAAGGGGATTAGCTATATCGTCACCGCTTTTGAGCTTTCCGTCAATTGGATGGACGAATCGAAGTTGTAAGGTTTAGAAAGGCGAGTCGATGTGGGCTATACGATAACTGCCTAATGATACAAAATTCGGAATTGAAATTTTGTCGAAATTAAAATCTTGTCGATTACTAGGATGTCCTTGCCAAACTTTATCTTTGTTACCTGCCAAGTCGGCGCTGAACCGGCGGTTAAAGCTGAGCTTGCACGCAAATGGCCGGCGTTTCGGTTTGCTTATTCGCGGCCTGGATTTTTGACATTTAAATTGCCCGCCGGTGCCGTATTGGCAGAAGATTTTGATCTGCACAGCGTGTTTGCGCGGGCTTATGGGTTTTCGATTGGCAAAGTGACGGGCACCACTGTTAGCGAATGCGTGGGGAAATTCTGGGATTTGGTGGAAGATCGACCTTTCGATGCCTTGCATGTTTGGCAACGTGATTTATTTGAGCCAGGACACCGAGGTTACGAGCCAGGGCCAACAGAATTTTCCAGCGAAGTTGAAAGAGCCATTGCGGCTGATTTAAAGATTAGAAAGCATAAGGCAAACATAGGCGGGAGTCAGGAATCAGGAGTTGAAGCCCAAGAGTCGCTGATTCAGACTGCGAGTACCGCTCCGCTTACGGCAGGTCAGCTTATTCTGGATTGCATTCTAGTCGAGCCAAATGAATGGTGGATTGGCTATCATCGAACCGCGTCGATCACGTCGCGTTGGCAGGGGGGAATGTATCCGGTTGAATTTCCGGAAGGAATGGTTTCGCGGGCTTATCTGAAAATGGAAGAAGCACTGGCTTGGTCACGAATGCCGCTGAAAGCTGGTGAATTGTGGGCTGAAATTGGCAGCGCGCCGGGGGGCAGTAGTCAGGCTCTGTTAAAGCATGGCGTGCGCGTGCTAGGGATCGATCCGGCCAAAATGGATCCTGCTGTGCTGGCTAATCCTAACTTTACCCACGTGCAAATGCGTGGAGCTGATGTGCGGCGGCGAGAGTATCGCGATGTTCGTTATTTAACCGCTGATATCAATGTCGCGCCCAACTACACGCTTGATACCGTCGAAAGTATTGTGACTCACCAGGATGTGAATATCCGTGGGCTGCTTCTCACATTGAAGTTGCTGGAGTGGAAACTTGCCGACGAATTGCCACAATATCTCGACCGTATTCGCTCTTGGGGGTACGGCCAAGTTCGTGCTCGGCAGTTGCATCATAATCGACAAGAAGTTTGCGTGGCTGCGGTAAGAAAAAGAAGGGATTAGGAGCCAGTCAATAAAAGTAGTTGCCAATTGCTCATTGTTGTCTGCGGTTTCAGCGCAATAAAAAAGCGTCTGACCGTGCGGCAACGGTCAGACGCTTTGGACGAACTCTTAGCAGCAGAGTTGCTTACCAACACGCTGCGTAATTACTATCGTTTCAATCGTGACGACCCCGGAGTCACTTTTGCTGGCTGCACAGCTTGCAGTGTCGGCGCAGTGGAATCGTCAACCGTCGGCAACGTGCTTGGCTCTTGAGCCAATTGCTTGCCATCGATCGAATAATCGCCCACTTCAACAACGCGGCCATCATTATTCCAGCGGGTCCATTTGCCGTTTAGCACACCGGCAACGTAGGCGCCTTCCAACTGCTTTTGGCCGTTGGGGTGCCACCAGGTGAACTTGCCTTGTTGTTTGCCAGTGCCGTATTCACCTTGCAGTTGCTTTTGGCCGTTGGGATACCACCAGGTGAACTTGCCGAGAGGCTGGTCTTGCTCGTAACGGCCTTCCATTTGCTTTTGGCCGTTTTTGTGCCACCAGGTCCACAGGCCGTGACGTTGGTTCACGCCTTCGGTACCGACCACTTGCACGTTGGCAGTGCCAGTCCACCAATCGTAATTCGATTTAGTGATTTCCTTGGCGTAAAGGATCCAACCTTCGGCACGCTTTTGGCCAGGAGCAAAGTTATCGACCTGCGGAGCTAAACGGCGACCATCAACATACTTTTCGCGCAAGGCGAGTTTGTAGTCGGGACCCCATTCCATGACTTCGCCATCGATTTGGCCTTGGCGATAATCGACTTCGCGATGCTTTTGCCCGGTCGGGTAGTACCAAACACTTTTGCCATGTCGATCGCCGTGATCGAATTCCCATTCGGAAACCTTGCGATTTTTGGCGTCGAAAACTTTCCAAGTGCCATGCAGCACGCCGTCTTCAAAAGTTGCTTCAGCGATAAATGGCTGTTGGAAGTCTTTATAAAGCGGGCCGCTAAGCATCGATGCTTCATTTTGGCCATACCAGCGTAACCATCGGCCGTGGCGTTTGCCGTAGCGATATTCTCCGCTACCGACAAGCCGGCCTTTTTCATCCCATTGAGTCCACAAGCCGTGGTTGTAATAGTTGCCCTCGGCATCTTGGGTAACATGGCGCTCAACTTTAACGGCTGTGTTAGGGTGTCGCTCGCGTATGACTTCTACTGGTTCTTCGCTGCCTTCGTTGGGCGTGTTCGATGAAGCTGTGTCATCGATGGGGACGGCATCTACCGCGCCACGCACGGCAGGTTCTTCGCCGGCTGCAATTGCCGGAGTAACTTCTGCGCCACCGGTGGGCAGCGGTGCTAAGGTTGGCGCATCTTCGGCCAAAGCGGCCGACGCAGCGATGGGCAGAGCAAAGCTCGCTACCAGTCGCGCGATCCAATGTGCAGGCTTCCTTGCCATGTGATTCGAACTCCTTACGATTTGCCGCAAATGCTGGGTCTGCAAAAGTCGAGAGTCATCGGAGCGGGTTGTTCCGGTGGATCCGACAAGTCTGTTAGACTCATCTTTGGTTATCGGCGCGGGGGGGCACGGAATTGTCGGATTTTCCTTAACAATTCATCGGATCGTTTTGGCCGGCTAAGTCGTTACTGCTAGAGAAGTTGCGTTGTGTCGGAAAACTCAACGGGAGCGTTAAGGACTCACCGTTTTACGCAGCTTATCGAAAGGAGTTTGGCAACGAGAGAAATTAAGCTAATGCTACTGCCTTAACCCATTGAGCACTCCACCGATTTCATCGTGCACTTCGGCAGGGGCACTAATTACGAGTGCATGGAGTGGACGGTAGTAAAAGCCGCTGCTAGGACCACCATTGATGTCCCAAGTAGACGGTTTAATTACTCGTTGAATGAGAGCCAGCAATTCTTCCCCGTCGTCATCAATGGCTGGTTGATTCGGGCTATTTAAAACATTCCTCGGGGGTTGAGCAGCAATGGGTGGAATTGCCGGTCCTACTTGTTGAGCTAGCACC
>CAZIGP010000054.1:3555-12121 GCA_964538425.1 uncultured Pirellulales bacterium
TCGATCAGGGGCAGCTTGCTCTAAAGTATTTGTGGCACCAGTGACTGTTTGATTATCGATGGGAGAGTTTGAACTTTTGTGTTTTCGATTTATTTCTGAACGCAAACCTTGTTCCACTGCCAACAGCCGACTGCGAACTTGGTGAAACAGAGGATAACGTTGATTTTGTGGCAAGCTACGATCTTCTTGTAGCTCGCCAAAAATTCGAAGCAATTCTCGTGTTGCGTGGTTGCGATCTAATGAATTTTTGGCAGCGTTTGAAGCCCGAAGTGCATCTTTTGTCGCATCCACTAGTTTTGCACCTACGCGTGGCGCTGGTGCCGAACGTTTTGAAGCATGCGAGATATTTGCCCATGCTTCTTCTGCACGTGCAGAGACGAAAAGACAGTCGCTAAGTGCAAAGACAGCCGACGCGATCACGATTTTTGAAAACGTGGTCATTGTGTGCCTCCTTTCCCGTAATGCCTAGCAATTTGCAGTCTATAGCAAATCGCAGAGTTGTGGCAACAAATTTATCGCTGCAACGGAAAATTTAGCAAGATGTCAAGCCGTTTTTGATGTAGAAGATTGCTTTGGCGCAGCGAGACGTACTTCTAATTTATCTAAGGTGGCTGACAGCAAACCACCCGGTAAGAAAGCTGCAGCGCAGAACCAGCCAAGAGCAGCACCCCAAAGTGTGTCGCTCAAATAATGATACCCACTGGCCATGCGTTGCAGAGCAGCAAGCAGTGCAAAGGTGAAAAATAGCCATCTGCCTTGTGGAATCAACCAAGACAATCCTAATGCAAGCGCTACAGCTCCGGTGGTATGACCGGAGGGGAATGCTTGACCGGCGCTGCCCGCAGATGTCAGCGGCAGCCAGCCTTGAAATGTATCAAAAACCGAAATGTTGAGGTCGTTGAGTTTGAGGGGACGTCGACGGGACAAAGTAATTTTGACAAGATTTGCGCACAAACCTGCAAGAACCCAACCACTAATAATTCGAGGTAGCCCACTTCGCCTGGGCGGAGCTAATACCCAGATCGTTGCCAAGATTGCTAAAGCACCATATCCATGTGCGAACACTTCGGCGAGATCAAAGATTTTTTTAATCTCATCAGGCACATTGTCTGCATCGATCCATCGTGCGAGAGGCATATCGATGGACAGAGCCGCTATTCCAAGCAAGGCAAAAAGGGCCGGAATGCCAAATTGAAAAATTTTTCCGCGTGGTTCGCGCGATGGTAACAAATGGAGCGCCCCACTCGGTCGACTGGCGAGGTGGCCATGGTGTCGGCGAAGTCGTGATGGAGCGATCCTAGGCATCAAAGGCGATCCTCAAAGTAGGTAAAACGGGCTGAAAGAATAGCAAGGTTTCGCTTGGACCGAAACGTCAAAATTACTAGTTTATTCTCCTATTTACGGCAAATTTTTGCTTAAAACTCGAAAGTTAGCCAATTATTTCCAGCTCGATACTGATTTCGACGGCTGTGCCTGGGATTGGAAAAGCGGATGCATTTCATCGTCGCTAGTTGATTGAATGCGCATTCACATGAGTTTGACATCGCAGGCCTAACAGTTGAGGTACCATAACGGTAGTGTTACCATACTTGGAAACCGCTGGTTTACTTTTGCTAATTCAATTTGCGAGGACTGCTGTGTTGCGAACTTACTATGGCCGACTTGCGATCAGAAATTTTGTTTTTCTTGGGTTTTTATTTGCTTGTATGCCAACTCATGCTGAAGAGGGCGCAGCCAAACCGAAGAAAGCCGCTCGCATTTTATTTGTTACGGAAAGTTTTGGTTTTAAGCATGGTTCAGTAACCCGCAAGACCGATCCCTATTCGCCGGCTGAACGGGCAATGATTGATTTGGGATTGTCGAGTGGCTTATTTCGTGTCGATTGCACACAAGACGTGGCAAAGGATCTTACGAAAGAAAATTTGCAAAACTACGACATCGTGATGTTTTATACGACGGGGCCACGCGACAAGTGGCCAGTGAAAGATGCTTTGTTGGAGTACTTTTTAAACGACTGGCTGAAACAAAAAGGCCATGGTTTTGTCGGAGTACATTCAGCGGCCGATACGATGGCAGATTATCAGCCTTATTGGGATATGATCGGCGGCTCATTTAACGGACATCCCTGGACCTTTGATCAAAAAGTAGCTGTTGCCGTGCACGAGCCGGAACATCCGATCTGCAAGCCATGGGGTAACGAATTTGAAATCACCGATGAGATTTACCAGTTCAAAAACTGGCAGCCGGAGAAAGTGCGCGTGCTGATGAGTTTGGATATGGAGAAAACCGAACTTAAGAAGCCGTATCATGTGCCAATTGCTTGGTGCAAAGAATATGGCGACGGCAAAGTGTTCCACATGAGCTTAGGGCATAATGAAGCCGTTTGGGCCGATCCTCGCTATCAGCAATCTTTGTTGTTGGGGATCAAGTGGATTTTGGGGCAAGAAAAAGCGAATGCCGCACCAAATCCGGAGTTAGACGCTAAGGAGGCTGAAAAAGCTAAAGCCGCCGTAGAAGCCGCAAAAAAATAACTCCATCGACACGTTACAAAGTCTTTACACTCCGTCTGTTCTCGTTTGAGTACGATCTGATGTAGCGGTTTGCGCAACAGATCAATTTCTCGAGAAGGAGAACGAGGCATGAGGGGTATTTATTGGCCAGCCGTCAGGATTTGTGCGGTCATTTCGATCATTATTTTCTCGGCCGATTCTATTTTGGCCGAATTTCAGCCTGGCTCGGGCGAAAAAAATCCGCACGTTTGGCAGCCTCGAACTAAATCAGTAGCCGTATTTAAGAACGGCCTCGGTTTTTTTCTGCGCCAGGGTGCGGTAACGCTGCGCGATGGTTGGGCCGTGGCGAAGGAAATTCCGCCGGCTAAGTTTGGCACGTTGGCCGTGTTCCCCATTAAGAAAGACGAATTGATCGATGTCGTAGGCTCTGGCCCAGGTGAAATTGTGGAGTTCGATGGCGTCGATGCACCGCACGATGTTGCTTATAAGCGAACGAGATTAGAAGGGGCTCTCAAACTGAAGGTAGAACTTGCTTACAAGCATCAAGCTAGTGATCGCACGGCTGTAGGGCGATTGGTATCGATCGGTCCTGAATTTGTTGTGCTGGAAAGCGAACAAAATAGTTTTGCTGTACCGCTTGGCAGTATCTCGAAAATGCAAGTGTTGGAATTGCCGCTACGTGTTCATGTGGCAAGTGAGGCACCCAAACCGGCTAACCAAACGGAAATTGGTATGGCCTATCTACGTGAAGGAATTACTTGGATTCCAGAATACTCCCTGAGGATTCTGGATGACTCAACTGCTGAGTTGACGCTGCGCGGAACGTTAGTGAATGAAGCGGAAGACTTGATTCATTGTGATGTCAATTTTGTCGTCGGTGTGCCGCATTTTATCCATACACAATACATGGCACCGATTGCTGTAGGCCAAGTTATCCGCACTTTGGGTGCCGCCGTGGCTCCACGCGAAATTCAATCACAAATTGCAAATCGTGCTGCGATTGGTAATGGTGATTTTCGCTCAGATCAGTTTAATCATTCGGCAACTGCGCCCAATATTGTTGATCACACGATAGAGCCAGGCGAAGGACAAATTTCCGCTGCATTGGGAAATCTTCCGCAACTTGAATCCGCCAGCGGCAGTGACTACACCGTCTATACGAAAAAAGATTTGACTGTTCGACGAGGGGAGCGTGCAATCGTTACGCTGTTTGTGAAGAAAATCAAATACTCACACATTTATCGCTGGACGCCACCGGAGGCAATGAAGCATTCACTCGTATTGCACAATGATACTGATACTGCTTGGACCACCGGGCCTTGCTTAGCAGTTTCAGGGGATCAACCATTGAGCGAAGATCTGTTGAAGTACACTCCGCGCGGCGGTCGTGGTGAATTACCAGTTACAGCATCGGTTAATATTGCCCATGAGAAATCGGAAGTTGAAGCAGACAGGCAGTTGAAAGCTCATTCAGTGGGTGATCATAAATTTTTGGACTTGGTGACACTTAGCGGTGAATTAAAGTTGCGCAATTTCGAGAAATCGGAAATAGAATTAATCATCAGCAATGCTGTGCCCGGTAAACCCACTTTTGCCAGTGACGATGGGGCGATTTCGACCGATTCCACAAAGTTGCAACTATTAGAACGAAGTGGACAAATTAACTGGAAAATGAAGCTTAAATCCGATGATTCAAAAGTGTTAAAATACAAGTACGAACGATATGTTCCGGCGAATTAAATTTACGGTAAATCAAAGTGGTGAAGGAGCAATGGATGCCTAATCCAACTGTATTGACCGTTGAAGACGATCCGGCAATTCGTCGCGGCATCGTTGATGCATTGCGATTTGCTGGTTATGGTGCTCTGGAAGCGGCTCGAGGCGACACAGGGCGAGAGATGGCGATGACGGTTTCCTATGATTTATTATTGCTAGATTTGGTGTTGCCGGTGGTCGATGGTCTCGACATTTTGCGGGCGGTGCGAAAAACAAAACCTACACAACCTGTTATTATTCTTACTGCCCGCGGTGAAGAGCACGATCGCGTGGCGGGCCTCCAGCTTGGGGCAGACGACTACGTTGTCAAGCCATTTAGCGTCAAGGAGTTGCTCGCCCGTGTAGAGGCAGTATTAAGGCGGTCACCCGAACGGCCGCAAGAGGTTTCGCAAATTGAATTGCCTCATGCCGTAGCGGACTTGGCCCGGTTTGAGGTTCGATTTCAGGATGGCAGCCGAACGGAACTTTCTGATAAAGAGGTCGAGTTGCTCCGTTACCTAGCAAGCAACGTCGGTCGAGCAATCACTCGTGATGAGTTATTGGAGCGAGTTTGGCAAATTAGCCCACGAGGCTTATCAACCCGTACGATCGACATGCATATCACTCGACTGCGAGAGAAACTGCAAGACAGTTCGGAGAAGCCACAGGTGATTTTGACTGTGCGTGGTAAGGGATATATGTTTGCGAATGGTAAGCATTGAGCCATCGAGAGCGATACGAACATAATACGTTTTTGAACCAAATATATTCATGCATCGTCCTTGGCAAATATGGTCGATTTTTGCTGCATGCCTGATGGCTGTGATGGTCGCCGTAGGTTGGCTTAGTTTTCGTGCACTAGAGTCTGATCGGCGCGATGCAAAAGCCCAGCAGCAAGCGATACTTGAGGAAAATGCTCGGCTGGCGCTATGGCGAATGGATTCAATGATGGCTAATTTGGTGGCTCAAGAAAGTGCCCGGCCCTATTTTGTCTATCGTTCGTTCTTACCTGTTGAAGTTGCGGCGACTAAAGTTTCAGCGAGCACCGGCAATCAGAAGGAAGGTTCCACGCCATCGCCGCTTTTGGCACAACCTAACCCGCTGATCTCAATTTATTTTCAAGTCAATTCTGATGGTTCGACTGCTTCGCCACAGCGCCCAACTGGTATGGAATGCGAGCTTGCGGTGCCAGCGTTTTTGTCACCGGAGCAATATCGTTACAATGGTAGAGCACTCACTCAAATTGAAACAAAAGTCGACCGTGCAAAACTGCTAGCCGAGTTGCCGCCACTAGAACCGGCAATACCCCAAACAGATTTTTATGTTCAAAATTCATCGGCGAACCTCTCGCTTGCTCCCAATTCGTCGGGTCTTTCCAAAGACAATTCTTCACAAGTTGATAATTCTGCACCACAGATAGCAGCTCTCCCTCCCAACCAAATTTTGCCAGCACAACAACAGACGGTGCAGGAACCGCCTTTGTCACAGAGGAGTATTCCCAACGCATCGGCCGGCGAGGATGATCCATTTCAAGAGCAAGTGGCTCAACAGACATCTTTGCCAAGGGCACAATTGGCCCGTAGTCAAGCGGAATTTCAAAGTCGTGCAAAGCTAGTGCAAGGAAATGCGGCCAACTTCAACTACAGAGTTAATAACGATTTCGCCAATCGGAAACAAACTGCACCCGTCGAAGTTCGCATGTCCATGATGAAACCGATGTGGCTTGATGGCGATTTGCTGCTCGCCCGTCGTGTTGCTGTCGGCGATGGGCAATTGATTCAAGGCGCCGTACTCAATTGGCCAGCTATTAAACAACAATTACAGGCCGATATTGCCGATTTGTTACCCGAGGCCGATTTGCAACCTGCTGCCAATGGTGATGAAACAGCCGAAGTCCGTCGGCTGGCGTCTTTGCCCGTGCAGTTGGTTCCCGGTCATTTACAAAGCATGATTACTCCTGGCTTATCGCCAGTGCAACTCTCTTTGCTTGTGGCTTGGATTGCGATGGGGTTGGCCGCCGCCGCCGCCGCTGTACTGCTTCGAGGGGTTATCGCATTGAGCGAACGCCGAGCGGCATTTGTTTCGGCAGTTACGCATGAGCTTCGAACGCCATTGACCACGTTTCGTATGTATGCCGAGATGTTGAGCGAGGGCATGGTAAGTGAAGAGAGCGATCGTCGTAACTATTTGCAAACTCTTCGTCGAGAAGCTGAGCGTCTGACCCATCTGGTAGCAAATGTCTTGGCTTATGCGCGCTTAGAACGAGGCCGTAGCGGCGGAAGAGTCGAAGTAGTTTCTGTGCAAAGGTTGCTGGAAGTTGCCACGCAGCGACTGGCCGATCGTGCCGCCCAATGCAATTTGAAATTGGATGTCGATGTGGCTGCCGAGGTGTTGAGTCGTCGCGTGAAAGCTGATCCGTCAGCAGTTGAGCAGATTTTATTTAATTTGGTGGATAACGCTTGTAAGTATGCCGTTACCGCTGAGGATCGTTCTATACAGCTTACCGTCACAACGAAAAGCTCAAATACGGAAAATGGAGCGGTTTATTTACGTCTTGCCGATCATGGTCCGGGGATTTCACCAGAAGAACAGCGGCGAATTTTTCAGCCATTTCGGAAATCAGCCAAGGATGCGGCTCATTCGGCGCCTGGAGTGGGGTTGGGGCTATCACTCAGCCGCCGGTTAGCTCGTGACATGCAAGGGGATTTGCGGTACGAATCGCAAGACCATGGCGCATGTTTTGTATTGAGCTTGCCAATTGCCGTATGATTTCTGCTTTTACGGCCCATTAGATATTCTTTTCGGTTGCACTTTCTGCACCCAGTTGCACTTTTGGCCAAGATTGGCAAACTGATGGGCGAAACTTGCGGTTGAAGGCAATCTTTATTAATCCTCAATTAATCGACACGGATGAGCGACATCATTCAAGATCTGAGTTGGCGGGGACTTATTCATCAATCGACCGATGAATCGCAGCTTCGCGCGTGGTTAAACGAAAAGAGTCGTGCTTTGTACGCTGGCTTTGATCCCACCGCAGATAGTTTGCACGTAGGCCATTTGATGGCTCTCATGATTTTGCGGCGATTTCAACGTGCTGGGCACAGGCCGATTGCACTCGTAGGCGGCGCAACGGGCATGATCGGCGATCCAAGTGGAAAAAGCGAAGAGCGCAACTTGCTCAACAAAGAAGTGCTGCAAGGCAATGTAGCAGCGATGCAGCAGCAGATGCGGCAATTCTTGGATTTTGATAGTGGTTCTGCCAACGCCGCTCTGATGGTTAATAATTTTGATTGGATGAGCAGGTTTAGCTATCTCGATTTTTTGCGCGATGTTGGTAAGCATTTTCCTGTGAATGTGATGTTGGCAAAAGATTCGGTGAAGGGGCGACTCGACCGTGAAAGCGGCATTAGTTACACCGAGTTTAGTTACATGCTCCTGCAAGCGTATGATTTTGCTTATCTGAATGAACATCATGGCTGTGAATTACAAGTAGGCGGTAGTGATCAATGGGGGAATATTACCGCAGGAATCGATTTGGCTCGACGAATGCGCGGCACGCAACTTTACGGTATGACTTGTCCACTGCTTACCAAGAGTGACGGTGGCAAGATGGGAAAAACAGAAAGTGGTGCTGTATGGCTCTCGGCCGAGCGGACCAGCCCGTACAAGTTTTATCAATATTGGATTAATGTTGATGACGCTGATGCTGGCAAATGTTTGCGGTTTCTTACGGAATTAAACCGCGAAGACGTAGAATCGCTTGATGCCGCACGTACTAGCGATCCCGGAAAGCGAGAAAGCCAACGCCGACTGGCCGAAGAATTGACAAAGCTGGTCCATGGGGACACTGGACTGTCGACTGCCAAGCGTGCAACTGAAATTTTCTTTGGAGCGGAGATCGCTCAATTGAGCGATGTGCAACTGACGGAAATCTTTGCCGATGTGCCAAGTTGCGAGTTGCCGCGAGATCGGCTCGCTGGCGAAGGGTTGCCATTGATTGATGCACTCGTAGAAGGTGGGTTAGCAAAGAGTAAAAGTCAAGCTCGGCAAACGATTCAACAAGGCGGAGCCTATGTAAATAATCGCCGCATGGAATCTGTCGATGCAAAACTCACCGCAGAGAATTTAGCCAGTGAAACCGTGCTGGTTTTACGGAGCGGAAAGAAGTCTTACGCCCTGCTAAGATTTGGAAAGTAGACCTCGTGCCTACGGCGGACTGACGTGCAAATTGAAAACATTACGGGCGGAATTTGGCCTGTTGCGCCAACGACTAGGGTGGCTAACGGGACTTGAACCCGTGA
>CAZIGP010000055.1:0-392 GCA_964538425.1 uncultured Pirellulales bacterium
CGATCTGACGCAAGTTATTGTTACAGCCAGTTCGGCGTGCGGCTTCGCGCGCCCTCTGAATCGCCGGCAATAACAACGCGATAAACAAGCCGATAATGGCGATCACGACCAATAATTCTACCAGCGTAAACCCTTTGGCTAGGGGCTGCATGATAGCTGGGTCGCGGATTAACGAATTCGATTTCCGTTGCAGCGGAATGAAATCTGCAACATTGCAATGCACAGCTTGAATATCGGTGTGGTTGCAAAAGGTAGGCATGTTGCGGGAAAAATTTATGGCGCAATTGAACCTGAACAGAATCCTGTTTCAGTTCAAGCGATCATGCCGATGCCGAGCCATCGAGCGAAAAACCACCAAGAGGCTCATTCCGGATGCTAACAAGATTGCTCCC
>CAZIGP010000055.1:402-11988 GCA_964538425.1 uncultured Pirellulales bacterium
GGCTCGGGCACATAGGTAATTTCAAGCGATGGCCGGAACGTTGAATTAACTCCACTATATTCACGCGAATAGAAAGCCCGAAAAGTTTGTGACTCCGTTTCGCTTGTATTCCGAAGCAGCCAGCCAAAATTCGTGGATGGGTTGTCCAGCCAACTTTGCACGTCGGCGATTAAAGCAGATGTAGATAACCAGGTATAAGAAGCATCGAGGGTGGTGCCAACAGCCAATGAAGCGCTAGGGGTTGAATTATAATCACCACCAGCAGTTCCCCAAGATGTCGAGCCATGCATTCGGGAATTCCAAGTGGCATCATTCGGATTGGCGGCACCTCCTTGTCCTGATCCATTACTGACTGAACCTTCGCCCCAGCCTTGCGTTATTTTCTGCAGGCCGATTGTAGGTGATCCGCCTCCTCCCCCCATTCCGCTGCCAGCAACCTGACTCAACGTAAGCTTTAGTGCCACGGAGGTGATCGTGGACCCGGCCGGAATGCTGTCGATGTTGAAGGCAATCAATGCTCGACGCGGAGACAACGCTGAATTTCCACCTGAGTAAAACTGCGTTTGCCCGCCAGCGCTGTTGTTCACATTATTCTGAAAAATGGTCGTGTCTTTGGCTGCACCAAGTGAGATCGTTGCCGCGCTGGCCGGAGTAGCAATTGCGTACAACAGCCCAGCGGTCGCAACTAAAAAAGACAGCGACAATGGCAATTGAGATGTTTTAAATTGAGCTTTCATGTTGGGCCTCATCCGTTTGATTTTCTTCGTTATTCTCGTTCGTGCATAACGGTCAAAATCACCCATTTTGGCTCGATTGTCAAGCCCATGAGAAGCGGCAAGCTCGTATATTTAAAGTAAAAGAGAAGCTTGCTAGTTTTCATTCGTCCATACATGATGGACATTAATGTCAAGCAAATTATTAAAAAATGCGAAGCAGCCGGATGGAAACTGGTCGGTTGATTGGCAACTGAATCTACAAATCGACATCGGTCGGCGCGGCAAATCTGTGCTGAGTGAAGAATTAGCCGATTTGCTTTCCGCGATTGAGCAAACAAGTAGTATCAGCGCGGCCGCTCGCCAAATTGGTATTTCTTATCGACATGCGTGGAAATTAGTACAAGAAGGAAACAATGCGGCAGACGAGCCATTGGTGTCAGCCGCGGTAGGTGGATTCAATGGTGGTGGCGCAATCCTGACATCCAAAGGAAAAGCCTCTTTAGATGTTTTTAATCGTCTTCGAGGCAACCTACGAGAAACCGCTGCGGGTTTACTTCACACAGCGATTGGAAATACGGCGGAAACAGATGCAGCAGTTCATTTGGCTGCTGCAATTAGCTTGCAAGAAGTCGTCGGACAATTGCTGACAGAGTATGCCCTTCGTCGGCCGACTGTTCGAGTGCGAACGGTGTATGGTGCATCCAACGAGCTGGCAACACATATTCTGGCCGGTGCGCCTTGCGATCTCTTTTTGTCTGCCGACGCAATTCATTTTGACAAACTGATTGCCGCAAAGCGAATACGAATCAAGACTCGTCGGATCGTAGCGATGAATAGCCTGGTGGCAATCGGTCGGCAAGACAGTCCAGCTATTTCGGCGCCGGAAGAACTTTCGATGGTAAAACGGATTGTCATTGCTGATCCTGCGTCACCACTTGGCAGATGTACGCAAACCTATCTCACTAAAATCGGCATCCACGAGTCGATTTCTCGGAAGATTGTGACGGTTGATAATTCGCGCGGGGTTCTTGCCGCCATAGATTCTGGTCGCGCCGAAGTGGGAATTGCTTTCGCCAGTGATGCCGGAAAGGCTGCCAGTTGTCGCGTGATGTTTATGATCGAATCCTCGGACATATCAGCTACCTATTCCGCCGCGGTCTGCGCTGGCAAGCGAGAAAATGAGGCTCTAGCATTGCTCGACTTCTTCAATACGGAACCCGCGCAAAAGTGTTTTAGACGTTGTGGCTTAATCTTGCCTAAAGGTCGTCAAAAACGATCATCTTAGTCTGTTCTGATCGCACACGCACCGTTAGACTGAATCGTTATGCTAGAGGGTACATAGCGAATCGAAACTGGATGGTGTCGTAATGAAATTAGTAAGCGTGTGGCTGCTGCTCTTAGTCTCCACTGTATCGGCTGAAGATTCGTCGCTTACGATCATTGACGAAAAAGATGTGTCACACGTCATATCGACTATTGAATTTGGGAAATTGACGCGAGCGAAGTTGAACGTCGATGGAAACGCAGAATACGAAGGAGTTTTGCTGCCCGACTTGCTTCAATCTGTCGGCGTTGTGTTCGGTAAGGAATTAAAAGGACCGCGAGCGGCATCCGTCGTCGTTCTCGAGGCCGCCGATGGTTATCGCACCGTCTTGGCGCTCTTAGAAATTGATTCGGCCACCACCGACAAGCGGGTGCTGTTAGCCGATAAGCGCAATGGAAAGACTTTAGACGCCAAAGAAGGGCCGTTTCGGCTAGTGATCCCTGATGAAAAACGGCCAGTGCGTTGGATTCGGATGGTTCGTACGATCAAAATAGTCAATTTAAAATCCGTTTTACTAGAAAAACCTTCGACAAAATAAAACGTTTATGAAAAGACAATTTTCACTTTTTGTAGTCATTGCAATTTTTTTAAGTTCGACTTCTTGCTCTAAGGAAGCTCCGCCAGCCGCCAAGACAGAATCGCTCGTTTTATCAGCAGCCGCGAGTACGAAAGAGGTGATGGAATCGCTCGCTGAAAAATTCACCAAAGCAAAAGTTACCGTCAATCCCGGTCCATCGAATGGCTTGGCAACGCAAATACTGGAAGGTGCCCCTTCCGATTTGTTCCTATCCGCAAGTCCGCAATGGGCAGATGAAGTTCAAAAAGGGGGTCAAGCCGTAGAATCGACTCGCCTGCTTACCAATCGGCTTGTGCTGATTGTTCCCAAAGGTAATCCAGCAAAGGTTGCTGAACCCAAAGATTTGCTGTTGCCTGCAGTCAAAAAGGTGTCGCTTGCAGGTGAAGAAGTACCCGCTGGCAAGTATGCGGATCAAGCACTTACCAAACTCGACCTTTACAAGCAACTTGAAGGCAAAATCGTCCGTGGGCAGGATGTTCGGATGGCATTCACTTATGTCGAACGCGGCGAAGCGGAGGCCGGAATTGTCTACTCAACTGATGTGGGAGCAAGCGCTAAGGTGGAGTCGGTTTATGAATTTGATCCCACCACCCACGATGAAATTGCCTACGTTCTTGTGCTGCTAAAGCACGGAAACGATCAGACTGTAGCCCACGAGTTCTATAAGTTCCTGCAGTCAGATGAGGCGGGTGAAGCTTACACGAAGTTTGGATTTTCTCGTTTAAAGTAAGGGAACGTTATTTTGCTCACCGCGCTAGAATGGCAAGCGATTCGACTGACAATTTTAGTTGCAGCAGTTGCCGTCGCGGCAAGCTTGCCTTTCGCCGTCATATTTGGCTGGCTGCTGGCGAAACGGAATTTTCCTGGCAAGTTTCTTGTCGAGACCATTATCAACCTTCCACTGGTGTTACCACCGGTTGTCACCGGCTATCTATTGCTAGTTGCCTTTGGCCGACGCGGGGCTATCGGCGCTTTCCTGGAAAGTATTGGACTGCGTTTTGTTTTTGATTGGAAAGGAGCGGCACTGGCGTCAGCCGTCGTGGCGTTTCCTCTCTTCGTGCGTCCGATCCGATTGGCATTTTCATCGATTGATGATCGACTCATCCAGGCGGCAAGAACTTTAGGCGCGCGACCGTTCGATGCTTTTTGGTCGATCACCTTGCCATTGGCACGGCCGGGAATTCTCAGTGGTGGAATGCTTGCCTTAGCACGCAGCATGGGAGAGTTTGGCGCAACGATCATGCTTGCCGGTAACATTCCTGGTGAAACTCGGACCGTTCCACTGATGATCTATTCTCAATTAGAAACGCCAGGGGGCATGGAGCGATCTGTCCCACTCGTTCTGGCATCCATCGCCATTGCAGCGGCTGCGCTCTTGAGTGGCGAGATGCTTGATCGCTATGGCCGACGACGGTTAGGTGCCAAGCCATGAGCGTTCTACGGTTCGACTGCCGTTTTCGGTATCCCACCGGATTCTCGCTGGATTTTGAATTCTGTGCCAACAGCGGTGTAACAGCGATCGTTGGCCCGTCGGGCTGCGGCAAAACGACCATTCTCAATCTTATTGCCGGACTGCTTACCCCACTGGATGGCACGATTGCCTTGCACGACCAATTACTTTTCGATTCGAAGCAACGCATCAATTTGCCTCCGGATCGGCGCGGGGTGGGCTACGTCTTTCAGGACTATCAACTCTTTCCACACCTGACAATCCAAGAGAATTTGCGCTACGGTCAAAAGCGTACTAATAAGGAGGGAATCGAATATGGCCAAATCGTCGAAACCTTGCAACTAAGTGATTTGCTCATTCGGTATCCAGTTTCGCTGAGCGGCGGGCAGAAGCAACGCGTTGCACTAGGCAGGGCGATACTGCGCAATCCTCGCTTGTTGCTGCTCGATGAGCCGCTAAGCGCTCTCGACTCGGATCTTCGCGCCAACGTCGCTGCCGACTTAGCACGCGCCATCGAGCGTTTTAATACCCCCACGCTCCTTGTCAGCCACGACCAAGACAGTATTAACTGGCTCGCTCATGCAACCGTGCTGTTGCCGTCTGTTCCGAAGTGATAAATTCCCTCGAAGATTGTTAGAGGGTAAGATGGAGGTACTTCTTTTGATATTGAGTCGATGGTTCCAGCATGCGACGTGGTGACAATCAACTGTCCACTTCATCCCGAAACAGAACATCTATTTAATGACAAGCTGATCGGAAAGATGAAACGTGGCGCATACATTATCAATACAGCCCGTGGCAAGATTTGCGATCGTGATGCAATCGTGCGGGCCTTAGAGAACGGACAACTCGCGGGTTATGCTGGCGATGTCTGGTTTCCTCAGCCAGCAGCGCAAGATCACCCTTGGCGCACGATGCCACATCATGGCATGACACCGCATATTTCGGGTTCCAGCTTGTCAGCACAAGCTCGTTACGCTGCGGGGACTCGCGAGATTTTGGAATGTTGGTTTGAGGGCAAGCCAATTCGTGAAAACTACTTGATCGTTCACAAAGGTAAATTGGCCGGTGGCGGTGCCCACTCCTACAGCGCAGGAAACGCCGCGCGCGGGGCCGATGAAGCCGCCCGTTTCAAGAAAGGTTAGTATGATTCGAGCCGAACAGGCTGCTGCTTTTCTCGTAGAACTTGATTCTATCCTTGAGCAATGCGCCGATCCGTCCGCAGATGCAGTACAACTTATTGCTCGGCGCTTTGCTCATTATAAGTGGGTGGGAATCTATTGGCTCGAAAGCGAGACGCTAATTCTTGGACCCTATGTCGGTGCAGCTACAGAACATGATCGAATTGCCGTGGGGCAAGGCGTTTGTGGAACGGCCGTTGCCGAAGGCAGAAATCAGATAATCACCGATGTTCGTCAAATCACGAACTATCTTGCTTGTTCTGTCAGCACACGTTCGGAAATTGTCGTCCTCATTCGGAATGGCGATACTATTTTGGGACAAATCGATGCAGACGCTGATGAAGTTGGGGCGTTCGACTCAAGCGACGAATCTCTTTTAATCGCGGCTGCAGACCGATTGGCTGGGTTAGCTGATGGCTAGGCCATCGCCAACTTTGATTACCTAAGAAATTATCGCGTTTGGCAAATGAGTTTGTCCAATCTTGAGTCATGCCGCCTCCGGCATTGAAAAACGCCTCGATTACGTTTAAAAGCGACCGAGCCATTATTTTTTTGTGTAGATTTTTTATTTGGTCTCGAATTTGCTGGATTATTTTGGCTGCAGGAGGATAATTATCATGTCGAACAGCGAAGATGCGAAACGATCGTTGGCAAAAACGCGGGAATTGTTAATAAAAAGCAAGCAATTACTGCGGACCATCGAACATCAGGATCACGTCATTCACGCTAGGCCGGATAGGTTTTCTACCGTTCGAAATGACTCGTGGAAAACCAAAATCGAATGAATCAAACCAAAATCAATCAAGCCGTCAAAGATTGTGTGCGGGAAGCCCTGGGGCAGCACGATCCGTTGGCGGCTCTTTTGGTTTCGCTGGCTCAACTCAAAGACGCCGACGGCTGGAACGATAGCGAACGAGACATTGTGAAGAAAACCTCCCTGCGGATGTTATCTGTTATCTACGATGCTGACGGCGGCGAAGAGATCGAACAAGCCGAGACGTCAAACGAAAACGGTTGGCATGGCAAGTAACAATCAGCTAGAGACATTCGCCAATTGGTTGGCTTGTTCGTTAAGTCGATCCATTGCCTGTTGGACTTCGACTTCCAGGTTTGCCATTTGTTCGGGAGTACCATCGTCGGGAACTGCGATTGGCGAACCACCGATTGCATAAACGGTTGTGAAGGGTTTGGGAATCGAGAGGTTCGTCCAACTACCACGAATTTTCCAGCAGCGGGCCGCTGAAAACGCGGTGGGAACAATGGCGCGGCCGGAATGTGCAGCAATAAAAACGAGGCCGGGTTTGGTTTTTCGCCGCGGCCCGCGCGGACCATCGGGCGTGACCACAAGATGCGTGTTACTGGGTAGACGGAGTATTTCTCGAATTGCATTGGCCCCGCCACGACTGCTGGAACCGCGCACGAGCTTGATGCCCAGCATTCTTAATCCGCGCGCCAAATGTGAACCATCCAGGTTTTTGCTCACCAGCGCCGCAGTTCGCTCGTGCCTGCCCACGAACATTGGAAATGCAATTGCATCGTGCCAAACGCAGTAGATGAATGCTTCCTTACAATTTTTGTCGAAGGGATTGGTGTCAGGCGTTTCGGCGATGTAACGAACACGCAGCGTCCAGAACAAAACACGACAGAGCGAATAGACGGCAGCCGCCAGAAACCAATTTAGCGGCCGATTATTGATTTTCACGAAGAAGCAACATCTTTAGCGGAAATATGTAAGAGGCGGCGCATCCTAGGAGGTTTCTGTGCTTTAGGACAGCCCAATTCAACGAAAGCTTGAAGATTCTGGAAATAATCGCTCCTTTACCCTATTCGGTTGACGATGGTGTCGTACAATGCAGGCGGTCGGTTTGACGACGTGATCCGTTGCAACTGGTTCTTTGCGAACCTCCTGCCGCTTTTCCTTTCGCTTCGCCTTTCCCACCTGGACGGATCACCATTTGTCGATCCCTTTCGAGCGGCCCAGAAAGCATTTTCACGGGCCGAAATGTTTCAGGAGTTTTCCTGTGGGAAAAAAACTGTATGTCGGTAATTTGAGTTACCAAGTCACGAACTCAAGTTTGGAAGAATTGTTCTCGCAATTCGGTCGCGTGCAAAGCGCCGAAGTCATTCAAGACCGTGACACAGGCCGAAGCAAAGGCTTTGGCTTTGTGGAGATGGCTGACGAAAACGGCGCTCAGGAAGCCATTCGCGGATTGAACGAGAAAGAACACGATGGCCGTCCGCTGACCGTCAATGAGGCTCGGCCTCGTGAAGCGCGCGGCGGTGGTGGTGGATACGGCGGCGGTGGCGGTGGTCGTGGTGGAAATCGCGGCGGATACGGTCGTCGCTAACAGGCACTCGCCGATTGCCGGCACCAATGTAGTCCGGCAATTCCGACTGTCTGTTACGAGGGAGAAATCCATGGATGCCAGACCGCGCGATATTGATTATGCCGCAAAGGCTGTAAAAGTCGCCATTGAAGAAAAGTTTTCGCGGACGGCGCCGCTGGCCGATTTGCAAGTGACTGCCAACGAGCAAACTATCACGGTTGCGGATGGAGTGAACCGCATCGAAGGGACTCGCGATCAATTGCTGGCGATCATTCGCAAGGCGGATAGCTATGGCGATGTATGGCGACTGTTTTCATCGCTGTAAGACTTTTTCGTGGCGGTTCGTTTAACTCTAGCTTGTGGGGGGAATTTTTTATGGCTCGCAACGACCGCTTCAATCGTAAACAGCAACGCGCGCCATTTCGTGGCAATCGTGAAGCAGAGCCGGCGAGTGTTCCGCGCACGCTCGAGCGAAAGCCTCCGACCCAGTATGGTAAGCCATTGATCATTTTGGAGGATGCGGCCAAGGACACCTTCGAGTTTGTCGGTGGTGAGTGGGTTCCTTATGCAATGACGATTGCTGAGTGCCGTAAAGAATGCCAAGTTCGCATATTGCCACAGCAAGTTAATGGAAAAACGAGATACGAAATTCGTCTTCCGCTGCCGTTGGAATAGCTGGTCTTGGAAAGAGCCATCGCCGAGACCTGACTTTCGATCTCGCTCTTCAATTTGTTCTAAAGTGGCGCGATTTTTTTTGACGCAGGCTTTTGCGCTGCTACATAGAGAACGGCAGGGTGCGGAATTTATCAAAACGCATCATAGTTGAATCAAGTCGTAGCTGGTCACGCGATCGTCGGAATCGAGTTGAAAAGCGATAAATTCAATATCGATGCCGAAGCCGCGGTCGGGGCCGATGAGGATTAACATATCGTACGGCGGGACTGGTCCGGGGTAGGGTTCACCAAGTTCGGCGATGACTTCAGCGCAAGCCCAGCCTTTAAAGTTATGGGTCTTTAGCAAATCTTCGATCATGTTGCTGCGGACCGTGCGGCCTCCTTCGTCACGCGCGGCGCGCCATTGAGCGCCGATATATGGCGTTTGTGGGAATTCAGAAAACGTCCAGTCGCGTTGGATCTTCCACACCATGAATACCAAGGCGGCAATCACTGCCGAAGCGATTAGAATGTTACGGATGGCGAACTTAGAATTCATGGTGTGAGGAATTACATGGAAATCTTTTAGGGAGCGGCTTTAATTCTCATGGTACCCCGAATACGCCTCGGTGGGTGACACTGGAGCAGATCGATTTGGCAAATTGGGATATACTGGATGAAGCAGAAGTCTGCTTTCTTGGCTGGCGTTCATTAAAAATGCCATCGACTGTTTATCTATTAATCCCCTTAAGCCAGTGACAGATTATCAGTTTAGTCTTCGGCGCCTGTTCTTATTGATTGGGCTCATTGCCTTAACACTTGGGACTGCTAAAGGGTGCAACATGGCGATGAGGGGTTCGGCGGTCAACGAGCCGATGTTGGTCGTTATTCTCTTTGGTGTGACAGTGACATCGTTCTGTGCTGCAATCGGTGCACTTTTTCGTTACATATGGTTCGGTGTAGCGATTGGGATCGTCGTCAGCATATTATTCTCGCCTTTCATCTGGGCGATGGTCGTAGGCATCGGTTGTTAGGCCGGAATATTTGCGGGTGTGCGCGGTGAACGCAGACACTTGGATTACAGGCGTCGGACGTAATGCTCTCTTGCTTACGCGCGAGTTTTCATTGCGGTGGTTTTCCATAAAGGTGGCTTCCATTGTGGAAGCGCAAAGAAAAACCCCGCGAGGTGCGGCAGGTTAGCTGCTGCAAACTCGCGGGGCTTAGTTTTAGGTTTCGAATTGGATTGAGCTTACTGCATGCGGCTTACTGTCCACCGTTAGTTGCGGACGAAGCTCATGTTGGTTTCGGTTTGACCGCTGCCTAGTTTGAAGGAGAATCCATTTGCAGTTTGGCCAAATGTGCCTTCCAATTTTTGGTTATCGCTGGAGCGGAGCAATTTCAGTGCACCGCCTTCCATGGCGTAAGTGCCTTGGAACGAGCTGTTCTTGCCTTTGTTCGTTGCCATCCAAGTGAAGGTGCTGTCATCGGCCATGTGAAGTCTGATCGTGGCACCATTCGCCAGAGTTGCTACGAAATCACCGGCAGGGTTAAACGTGGCTTGAGCAGTCGCTTCGGCATCGCCAGGAGTTGCTACTTCGCCGCCATCCCAGCCCGACAGAGCTTGGAGTGCAGACATTTCAGCACTGCCTTGGCCTGGCTGAGCAGGTACAGCCGTCACATTCGCTCCATTGGTGCTCACCGGCTTGGCAACTACGCGAGCCTGAGGAGCGGCAACGGTGTTCTGAGCAACTGCACCTTGTCCTTGTGGCACAGCTTGCTGCGAAAATTGTTGCTGTGGAACTTGCTGACCTTGTTGCTGTGGGAACTGTTGTTGTTGAAATTGCTGCTGTGGAACCTGCTGTTGTGAAAATTGTTGTTGAGGTACTTGTTGAAACTGTTGTTGTGGGAATTGTTGCTGCGGATATTGTGGGTAGTAGTTGGGTTGGTAGTTGTAGCTTTGACGGTAACCGCCACCCCATCCGCCGCCGCCACGACCGCCGCAAGCACTGGCATCAACGGCCATTGCAGTTAAAAATCCCAAACCGGCCACTGCGGACACCAAAGTTTTGATTGAGCGTTTCATGATAAAAGTCCTTTCCAAGTGCAGGGAGTAAAAATTGTTGTTTTGTAAGGGGGACCGAAGTCGGGCTTGATTTGGCCCGCAATCCTTCGTTCCTGCCTCTATAAGCGAAAAAGCCGGGCGGTTGTTACGAGTTACAACCGCCCGGCTTTAAATTTTCTGATTCGTAGGAGGAGAATCCTTTCGCCGACCGAGTTTTAGGGGATTTTCGGCGAAGGGATTTCGCCTCCTACGAGCTAGGCCGCTAGCTTACTTTAACCAGTCTTCCAACCCGTCCGAGGCCGTTTTGGCCGTGGTTTCCGGGGCAGCTAGCTCTTTTTTCATCATGGTGGCCAGTTTGGCGACGTATTCGATCGTGCTACGGACCGCATCGGGGGAGGCCGTGGCGTCGAGCTTCGCACAGAAGAGGACCAAGTGGTCTCCCTGTTCGGTCCGTTCGATGCTCCAGGCTCCGAGTTTGGTGCGGCCGTTTTGATCGAGCAGCTTCATCGTCGTATCGAGCTTGGGGGCCTTTTTCAGGATGCCGGCCAGAGCCCAAATCTTGCGGTTATCAGCCTTTTCGTAGTATTCCACTTCTTTAGTGATGAACACGGTTTGGCCTTCTTTGTCCTTCTCGTCGGCCTTGATTTGCACTTCAAAGTGGCCGCTTGGGTGTTGCTTGAACTCCAATTCGGCCGTGGTCAGGATGTCGCCGATCGGCAGAGGAGCTGGCTTCCAAGGACCGCTGATAAAGCCTTTTACTTCGCTAATGTCGACCGAGTAGCTTACCAGCCGAGCATTTGGGGCGATGGCTTGCGAAATGGCGACCAGTTCTCCGGTGCTGCTTACGACAGGGCCACCGCTATCGCCGGTGTTAATCGGAGCCTGGGTCTCGACAACCATGAATTCATGTTCGCCGGCACCAGTGCGGAATTGCTTTTTGTAGACCGAACGAACCGTACCCGAGGTGTAAACCCACAAGGCATCGCTGGAGCCTGGATTTCCGATCGATTCGACTGGTTCGCCAGGACTGGCACTTTTTTCGGCCAATTTAATGGCTTTGGCATGCTCTGGCAGTTTATCGAGCTGAACTAAAGCTAAGTCGCGTTTGCGATCGACGGCGACCACTCGGCCTCGAATGCCGATGGTTTTGATGCTGTCGACATAGTGATTACGGCTTACGACCGGCTTTTCGTCCTTAAAATCTGGGAAGAAAATGATGGCCGTGCGGGCTTCGCCGACCACGTGAAAGTTGGTTACGACGAGCTTCTATTCGGCATCCACAAGCACGCCTGTGCC
>CAZIGP010000056.1:0-11963 GCA_964538425.1 uncultured Pirellulales bacterium
TCGATCTTGCCGTCGAACTTCGGTTCCGGCAACGGCAGCGATCCTTTCGGACGCCGGAACTTGACCGGCGATTTCTTCAAGACTTCAAGTGTATCGGCAGTGATTTCAATTACTCGCCACTCTTCATCACATAAGTCAATGTAGATGGCTTTATCCGTCGCGCACACGCGAACATGGACATCCATCGTGGGGCTCTCGAAGAGCGCGCGAGATTTGTACACCGACACAGCCTGATTGAGAGCATCTGCGTTGGCCGGTTCGCCGGTCTCTTTCCAAAATCTGTTTTGTAGCCAGAGCTTGAACTCTGGCGAGTCGATCTTGCGAGTCTCCCAGTGATTGCCGACCGGAAACGTGACATAGGCATCGTTGCCCGGCGTGCGGAAGGTCTCGACTGAATAGGATGTGAGCAGGTGGGTGGTCGTCGGGTCAACGGCCTTCTTCGCAGCGGCGAAGTCGCCGTCGTGCATGACCATCGCGTAGACCGTAAAGAGGTTGTAATTTCCCCCTTCGTCAAATGGCGACCATTTGGACGTAAAGACGTGCAGGATTTCTGTTCCGTCTTTTGCCTTCCAAAGCGCGGCTGAAACGCCCGATGACTTGCCTGGCCGAGTCCACTGTTTCTCACCGTACTGCTTGCCGCCAGCGGCTTCCAATAGCTGGTCCCACGACTGCTTTACCTTCTTGCCGAGCTTGTTTTCTTTCTTGGCCTTTTCAGTTCGTTCGGCAGGACAAGCAAACATCCTGGCCACTTCATCGGGCAAATCGGCCAATGGATGCGACCAGTCGTTAATATATTCCCGCTTTCGCACGTCGCCCTCGACTACGGAAGGGGGCAAGAGCGATTGACAGCCATCGCCGCCGCCGATGCGGCCTTCGACAGACGGTTCGCCCTTTTTGGCTTTCTCGCCTCTTGCATTCAAATTGACCACGTTAGCACACCCGGCCAACAATGGATTCCACTTGAAGAGCCGATGGATGCTTCGATTGCTGCGGTATGATACCGTTGAAGGTAAATTCGGGAATAACTGATTGAAAACCTGTTCCGATTCGGGGCCATCGAATTCGATGTCGATTACACCACTTTCCGGGCCGAGCAGGACGCCGATATTAGCGTCACGATACCTGTCGTAATGCTCTTCCAACTGCGCCGGCGTCCAAACCTTCTGTTGCCAAGCGTCACCGTAAGGTTGCTTGATGTTGGTTTTTACTGGAATCGGACGATGGCCGAGTTCCAATAGCTTGAGAGCTGTTTCCCTTGCATTCATTTTCGGTCTCTTTCGTAAGGTTCGGGGAGTTCAATGGGCTTGATGGCCACGATTGACTTCCGCCACTCTGTATACGGGCTTACCCGCTTTCTATAGGGCCTCCACATGGAGGCCCCTCTTTTTTTCTTTTTTCACTAACAGGGAGGGCAAAGCCCATCATGGCCATCAAGCCCATTCGGAGCAGGGGCCGAGCGGCGGACAAGATGCCCCCGGACGTTCTTAATAGAGAAGGCGATTCAAGATGCCTGCGGGTAGGTTGCAGGCGGGCTGCGTCCCCAAAGCTACGAAGTCGCCGCCGTAGGGCGAGACGGTATATAACGCGGCACGGCAAATGCCAACTTCAACGAGGTTTGACGAAAGACACAGTGTTGGGACGAATCGTAAGAATGCTGTCCAGGGGAGGCCGCCATTAGAGTCCTGCGGCCAACCGGCTAGGTTCGGTCAAATTTGCCCTGCACGATTCCCTCACAGATACAGTTGTCCAAAAAGGGCACTTTACCAACTAAAAAATCGGAATTTTGCGAAAATTCCCTAAAACCGCTCGGATAATCGGCATAATCCGCAAAATCGGAACTTTTCGGAGAGTTCTGGTTGGTAGAACAGTACCGGGCCGCCGCGTCGATTTCATCAATCTGATTGCCCCACCACCCTTGGTCGCAGTGGGAATTTATCTCCCTACCGTATATAGGTGCAATCGGCGACTTAATGCGCGGCCAAATTCTGCAAAAACCAAAAACTCGCAGATCGCTTCGGCAAGAATCACGCCACTTTATTAGGTGCAAACACCGACCTAATGCGCGGTCAGGTTGTCCGGTTTCGGGAGATTTTCCGCAACCCCATAATTGGTGGACGGGCTCTAAAGAATACGGAATATGCAAGTGAAGGCCATCGACTTGAATCAATTAAAAAGCCATTGAATTGCTAGCCGATTTCACCTGCATGGAAACAACCAAACCAACCAGTCCCGTTCCGAATTGGAATGTGATCGCGCAACAGATCAACCAGCCATTCCAACCCGATGTCTACCATCAATTGGCACCGGGTGGAAAGATTGAGCCGATTGCCATCCGGTATAAACAACTGGATGCCGTTCCCTCTGGTACGGAGGTCTGGTGGGACGTTTACGATGCATTGTGCATGTTCTCCGCTTATGCTTCTCCCCGTGACCGCGAGACGCTGGCACTAAGCATGGCGCGGAGCGTCGAACAACTGGCTTGGAATGAGGACCAATTCCAAAAAGGAATGGTCGCCATTTTTGAGGAGTTGGACAAATGGGGAAATAAATGGCCAAGTAAGGATGGCGAAGAGTTGGAGCCCGACGACGTTCACGGCTATTTGTACCGTGTGGCACACAACGCGATGCGCGGTCGCAAGCGAAAACCCGTGGAAGTCGATCAGGCTGCGGTGAAGGACGCGGTATCCTGGGAGGAAGATGAGGTTGCTGACAACGAGTCTCTGCAAACCATTGAGGCTGAGTGCAAAGACGACATTGATCGACAAATACTGAGATTCAAGCGGGACCGGCTCAGCGAAAAAGAGATCGGCGAAAAGTTGGGCCTCAGCCGAGACCAAGTTCATCGCCGGATCACTCGCATCTACGAGAACTCATGCAAAAAAGCCGAGCTTGAACCGACACCGATGGGCCGTAAAGCTCGTAAGCCCGCAGCGCCGTGATGCTGTTCCGGCGCTGGACGGCGCAAATCCAGCGCCGCGTCCGCGCATTTCTGGGCAAGGGCGTCCATCGAAATGACGCGGTAGGTATCGCTGCCATGCCACACAGTATCGGGTGATGGATCAACAGATTGCCCCGGCATAGGTTGGGCATTTCTCAAGGATGTCTGTGGTTACATAGCCGCGCTCAAATTCCCCCCGGCAAGAACACATGCGGTTACTCGGCTCGTCCTAAGTGCGGTTTATATGGCAATCAGCAGCCGAAGGCGGCCAGCGCTTGTCCAGCCATTATTACCGGCGCGCCGAATTCAATCCTTGCCATCGGCCATCCCGGCATCTTCCATCCCGCCGCAGGCACTGTGAACCAGTTGATCCAAAAATCAGAGTAGTACGGCGATCGCCATTGATCTTAATTGCACATGCCGTCGATGCAAGATGCTCACGATAAAATCGCGAAGCCGAGACGGTCACGAAGTTCGAGAATGCTTCGCGCCAGCGCCAGCGTTGATTGCGCCACGTTCGATCAGAAGTGAAACCAGTGGAGAATACGAACAGCAGCCGTGCGAGGATCGCGCAACCCCACGTTACAAACTCCACTCGCGGGCTTTCATCGCTGCGATCACCGAAGCGGGATTTAGATGCCGAATATATCTGTCCGTGATTGCGACATTGCTGTGCCCTAACTGGCTTTGAATTAAATGGAGTGCGACACCTTCACTCGCTAATTCAAAAGCGTGCGTGTGCCTGAGTCCGTGCGGATGAACGCGCTTTTCGATGCCGGCCTTGCGCGCCAGTCGTGGCATTAGCTTACGGACATAAGCCGTTTTCACCGGCAGTCCCTTCAATGTGCAGAAGACCGGCTGTCGGCCATTGATACCGAGTGCCGCACGGCGATCAAGCCACAATTGCAAGATCGCCCAGGCTCCGGCATCGAGCCCCACGAGCCGCGATTTCTGGCCTTTACCGTAGAGGATGCGCACCGTGCTGGCTGCCGGATCGAGATCTTTGGGCATCAGTGCTAAAGCCTCCGAGATGCGCAAGCCGGCGCGATAGAGCAAGACAATCAGCGCACGGTTGCGAACCCCGGTTGGTGCGCGAGTCGAGCAAGTGCGGATGAGTGCCTTGACCTCATCGGCAGTGAGAGGTTCGGGTGGGAGCTTTTTGCCTTTGTTGGCAGGGATGCGAGCAATAGCGGTCATACGGAGAATTCCGAAGAATGAAGAGAAGATTTACGGAGGAGGGAGGGTTTCACTTTAGGGGCAAAGCGTACCCGTATAACAACTATGCGGTGCGATTATGCCGGCGTCCAGCAAGAACGTAACTCTTTTCAGTAGAAAATTTACAACGTGCGGGAGGCGTATCGGTTGCAGCGGCGACGACGCCCGTGGTGGTTGTGACGTGGGCTGGGTGGACCGACTGCTTTGCAACAGTTGACGCACGAGTTATAACCCTCGTTGAGTGTCGTATTCGGGCTGCGTGTCCTGGCAAACGCTTTTAGGTGGTCTGCATCCAGATCAAACAGCTTTGCATCTTTGGAGCATGGGGCAAGTCGCCGGAATCAAATAGGCCGTTGCGCGGCGCTGCGAAACTGGTCTCTGGCGGAAGTAGTGAAACGGCTAGCTGGAAGGTCGTTTTAACGCTGGATGGCGGGCCAACCAACAATAAGCCTTTTTGGAGAACAAAGGGGTTGTGTACCAATCCGTCAAGCCAGTTCGTTACGCCGGTTGGACCGAGTGGTGTTTTACCGCCGATATGATCCATGACCATATTCCAATGTTCGATAGGGTCACGGACTGACATGGCTGACCTTCGACACCTCATTCTAATGTGGATTCATTGTGTGCGGTCGTCGCGAGCCACAAGATACCGCAATGGCAATTTCGGTGTTATGCAATGTAGCCAGTATCGGTGCATCAGCATCGAATGCTTCCGGGGTTTCATCCGGGTACGCATCAACGAACCTCAACGACGCGCCTCTCTTCACATTGCCTGACTGTCACCCGTGTCTGCCAATGTTGTCTGCTCGACAACATCAGGCATCCACACTTTGGGCTACGGTCAAAATGAATAGCGACAGTGATGGCGGACTCGTCGGTAGCAGGGACACTTCCAGCAGCAACATGGCTTACGGTGGGGCTTCACTACCCGATACACAGCCGTAGCATGGATTCGCTTTGTGGGTGCCTCTGCAACAGTATTGGTCGCACTCGAAGCTGGCTTTGCGGCAGTGGTTGGGGCTGCGGTAGTAACCGGGCTTTTCAACACGGATACTGACTTTGCCTCAACCTTCTGGTGCTTTTCAACACGCGCCTTGCGCTTTTCAACGCGCTTCTTGTGCTTGGCCTCCAAATGTGCCTTCGCCTTATCGCGGGCTCGACCAACCAGCGTGTCACGAGTTGTCTCATCGCTTTCCAACGATGCGTCAAGCGGGGCGTCAGGAGTGGCACTGGCTGCCGAAGAATGTTCAGCCTCCGTAGTGAGCGGCTTGGCGCTCGACGGCGAATCACTCGCCGGGGTGTCAGAGCTTTTCAACTCCGATGCAGAGCTTTTCAACTCTTCGGCTGGGGCAACAGGTGGTAACGTAGCCGTGGCTTCAATGTCGGGGTAAGAGCTTTTCAACTCAGCCCGTAGCAAATCAGCCTTTGGCGGCGAGCTTTTCAACTCAGCCTTGGGTGGAGCGCTTTCCAACGCTTCCGTGGTGGGCGAGCTTTTCAACTCGTCGGTCGTTGAATTGACGACACGCGGTAACTCACTACGAGTGCTTACCGCAAGCGATTCGCTCGCTGGGGCGGCCGGGGTGGAGGCGCTTGGTGGCTCATCCTTTGGCGGCGGGAGCGTGGCCAACTCGCTTCGCAACGGGTTGGTAGACGCTGGTGGTGTTGGTTCGGAAATCTCCGAAGCCAACGGAGTGGATGACGACAAGTCAGCACTCGGTTTTGCCTCGTCCGTTGAAACAAACGGGCGGCGGCGTAGCCTCCGACGACAAGTCTGCGGCTACTGGGGCGGTAGCGCTCTCAACGGGCGCTATGTTTGGGCTCGACTCATTGGCTCGCACCGATGCTAATGGCGTAAGGCAGCAAGATGCCGGCGTGGACGAGTCATGGGCACCTGTGTCATCGGTACTCGCCTCATTCACGTTGGCGGTTCTGTGTCGTATCCACTGTCGCCAACAGTCCATCGGGACGCGCAAATGAAATTTGAATTCGACCATTTCAAACGGGGTCGTATGTCGGTGTCGCATCAGGTAGCGGATCATGCCACGGTCATCGCTGGCTTTCTTCGTGCCTTTTCCGTAACTCACACGTGCTGCTTTGACAACAGCCCCGTCGTCTCCCATGTGATCGTCAAGTCGCACAAAACCATCGTCAAGACACTGGATCAAGTTGCCCCTGTTTCCGCTCATACACCCGCTTCTCTCGGTTTCTGCGAACAAGCGACTCGCTGTTGGGTCATTGCCGCAAGCAGTAGGATGCCGGAATGGCGTGTACGCCCGACTGCGGTAAGAGCGACTGCTTGAATTCGTGGAACAACATCCTGTACACGAACCATCGCCATCGCGCGATTTTCTTACCGTAATCCACTCTGCGATTTTTGCACCAACTTGCCATTCCGAAAAATGACCAGCGCGTTTGAGCCATCGCCGTTGGTCCACGAATAACCAGCCGTCTCGATTGATTCAAGGACGCCTGGAACTCCCTCAATTCGGCTCTTCGCCACTTCCGTTCCAGGGCTACCAATGGTGCCGCGCGCTTCTGTGTACGACATGCCTGGGGAAAGTCGGTTGTACTGCGCCAGCGTGATCGGATCACTCGACCAACCGGCATTTTTCTCGGACAGGTTATTGGCAACTCTCTCAAATGTCTGTTTGGCATTCTCGCCGATTGCATGGAGTCGAGCTGCTTCGCTCCATATCCACCCCACGAATAGCCCCGCGAAGACGACGACAATCGCATTTCCCCAGGTACGATTCAGGATCAGCGCGTGGTACGCGGGTCGAATTTGAGGCTCGTCATTCTGCTCAAGTGACGAACCGCAATGTTTGCATTTGCGCGCACCTTCGACTAACGTGCTGAGGCACTCCGGGCAGCGGGGCCGATCATCCGGCACCGACGCGATCACGAGCCAGCCCAGCGGACCTAGTAAAAATCCCCAAAATGCACCTGCGGCTGGATTTCCTTTCGCGTTGCCGATCAATGCGCCAACGCCGGCAGAACACAGCCAGAGAATGAAATAGATCATGTTTTTGCCCTCTTCTTTTACAAATCGAATCAACAACGATTAACATCGGGACGACCACACAAGCACGGTTCTACCATTGTTCGACGCTCTTCATCGCTTGGTAAATATCCATCAGCCTCGCTTTCTGTTTCTCGCTCATTATCTTCACTGCGTAGAGCCGGTCGCGGGCCGCAGTCGCGCGCTCGGTTGCCCTGACGACAGCCGGATGGTCCACTTCGTGGTATTTGCTCAAGCAATCAAGTGCGTCGATGACTGCGTTTTCGTACTCGGCTATGCGCCGATCGGTTTCAGCGACTTGTGCCTCTATCTCGGCGCGCGCTTGTTGTAATGCTTGATTTGATTCGCGCTTAAGTTCGGCGAGCTTAGCTTGCTCCGCGTGAATTCTTTGCAGATGCTTGTCCACAGCATTGATGTCGTGCCGCCCGTCATCAACACGCTCGGTAGATTGGCGGCCGAGATAGCTTCCGAAGATCACCGCCGAGACAAAGGCGATCGTGACAAATGCGAGTATTTCTCTCATAAACGTGCCTCCCAAAAAAGTGACAGTCGGTGCGACGGGGTTTGAGACGCTATTGCTCCGCCCCAGATTGTCGCAACACATGTGTTTGTTCTCAGAAGCCCGTGTTTGCCGTCTCCGCTCGTCGCTGAATGACCGCAGATTCGGTGTTGGCGTCAACGACAAGAACCGACACATCGCCGGTTGACAGCATCACGAGGTTTGCTCGCCGGTGGATTTTCGGGCGGGTCCAAATGTGACAAACGGCTTTGTCATTTTCCACACAATCGTCCGGCATCCCAAATTTGGTCCACATCCTCGCCGCGATCACGTCATTTCCGCCGAGGCTTTCGATGCGCTTGCGAAGGTAGACGACGTGAATGCGATAAAGGCTGCGTTCATAAAACGTGAACGCCGCGCCGTCTGCTCCCTCAGCATTTTCAAGCCTGTAGGTTTCGATACCGGCTTTTGGATCGGATTGTTCGTCGTCTCGGATGCTCGTCGGATGGCGTTTTTGAAACTCGGCCAGATTTATTCCAAGTCGAACGTCATTGAACGTGAATGCTGTCAGGCCATTGGTGCCGTTGACTATCAATTGGTCATGTGCTTCGATCTCTGCTCGCAGCCTTTCGATGTCAGTTTTTAGTTCAGCTTTTCTGGCCTCCCTTGCCTCGCCAGCTAGGGCGGGAGGATTCTCGGCCGCAACCATCGGACAAACAGTAAACAGAAAGAAAACGCCAGAAAATCTAATGCTCTTCTTCATTGCCAAGCCCTCTTTGTAAGTGGAACGAAACACTTGTGGCTCAGCAATCGCGCAGCAAAAAGGACGCTGAACCACGGCCGCTCACCGAGCCCCCGCCAAGGGGCGCACAGAACAGCACATGGCCAGCGTCCCTTGCGGGACGCGGCTCAAGGTGCTGCTTCTGTGCGTGGGCCGAAGCCCAAGTTGGCGGTTTTCGGTGAAGCAGAAACTCGACGCTCGCGCGTCGTTCAAATTGTGTCATGCACCGCCGTTGCGGCGGTTATTCGTCTATATCTCCATTGATGATTATTAACCTCAACTGAAATTCTAGCTCATCTTTGATAGAGTGAATACCAGCCGAAAAACCGCTGAACATCTCAGGCACTTGCGATAAGTTCCTGATGGAACGCAAGTCACCACGGTTAGATTTCCACACGGCTTACCTTTGCCGCGTGGCCTCGCTGAGATTGAGCGGCTGATGACCGAAACCGATGACGCGGCACTCAATCAAGGATCGACACGGTTCTCGGCCCCACTCGGAAAGTTCTTTGTTGTGTATGGACAAGCGGCCCCAGTACCCCATTAGCGCTCATTAGCGTCAATTACACGAGCGCAGCAACCACCCCCTGCGAAAATACAGCCTTTTTTGTACAAGCGTTTATAGGCGAAGTTTTTTACACATTTCGACGCGGCAAGTGCGTAACGAACGAAGAGCCTTTGCCAACTGGGGCGCTGTTATCGCGGATAAATGCGTGGCGATTAACCCATGCCAGTAAAGTGCGATCGGCGCAATTAAAAAGCCACGCTCACCGTGCGAACACCATGAGCGTGGCCTAGTTTCGGGCGGGTGGGGCAGGAACCCGCGCCGATAGAGACTGCATTAAAACCGATTCGGCAACCGTGTCAAGTAGCGGATTTTCTAGCTGGTTTTCGTGTGAGAAGCACTACCACCAGCGCAAGCTGGAAGAAGATCACAGGCAACTGCGGATTGAGGTCGATTGGGGTTGGATTCTCGCGACTAATCGGCGTCGAATGTCAGATTCTCGGCGCGCCGGAATTGCGCTGAGATCGGGGTTTCCGGCGCTAATCCGGCGCGGTTTCGCCGCAGACCAAATGCGAATACAGCCGCCCCATTAGAACGAGGGTAAATGACATGAACACACTCCCGCTTTGCGATGACGCTCGGAACTTACAGCATCATCCCCAGCATTTACTTGTGGCGCGAGGTCTCAAGGAAATTGGCCGTGAGTCTGTTCGCGTTCTTTACGGTCGTGAGGATCGCGATGGGGTTGCTTTTCTAAGCGTGACGGGCCGTCAACTTTGGCAGACTCAATTGACTGGTAGTAACGCTGGTAGAGCTTCCAGCAATTTGCCGGTCCACACTGACGATAGGCCCGCCGCAGCGCGAAATTTGTCCACATCGTTCGGAACCATCCCAGTCGCTCGTACCGCCTCGCTGACACAACCACGGGGCAATCCAAGTAAGCCGGTCGCCCCAGTGCCAGGAGCTTTCGACTCAATTCCCAGTCCTCAATAATCGGCTGGTCGGGAAAGCCGCCCACCTGCTCGATGAGACTGCGGCGGAAGAATTGCGCTTGGTCGCCATAGGAAACGCCTCGCCGCGCCCGGTGCGCATCCCACCATTCGATAAAGCGGTAGATTGTGCGGGGACTGTCGAACCGATGCCCCAGGCAGCCTCCAGGGCAGGACGGATGATCCAAAAGCCATCGTTGAACTTGGACGATGGCTTGCGGCGGCAAGATCATGTCGGCGTGGAGAATTAGCACCACGTCGTTTTCGAGTTTGTTGACGACTGCGGCAATTTGGCAACCGCGACCTGTTCGCGATGTCTCGGCGACTTGTACACCATACTGCGTGGCAATCGACTTCGTGCCATCGGTCGAACCGCCATCGGCGATCAGGATGCGGGTGTTCCGATCCTTCTGCGAAAAAGCTGCCGCTAGCGTTGCGGAGAGCGTTTCCTCCTCGTTGAGCGTCGGAATCACGACCGCCACGGTCGGCAATCGAGTTTCAGAGTATTTCACGATAGGATGTCCTTGGAGCAGTGCAGTCGCCAGTCGTCGATCGTGTCGATGTCGCGAAGCGGCGGCAACGTCGCGGCCGTCCAGCCGCTATGCTGGCACCGTGCAAGGTGGGCTGCCAAGGTGTTTTGGCTCGACCACGGAACCCCTTGGAAAAACCCTGGCAAGTGCCTCGACGTGCCGACAAGGTAATAACCGCCATCCGGCGTCGGGCCGAATACGGCATCGTGATTTTCCAACTGCGAAAATGCCTCAATGACGATCGGCGCATCGAGTTCCAGGCAGTCGGTGCCGATGGCAGCAACTTGACGGCTAGCCAAACGCGCTTTCTCGAATCCAATAGTTAGCCGGTCGCCGAGGTCGCCCATTGGCTGAACCCACCACTCGTTGGCCAACGGTTGCCATGCTGCAAATTCGGCAAGTGGTGCGCCGTCAAAGTAAGCCACAAGGCGAACACGTCCACGCAGGGGTTGAAGTCGGTCCAACACCAGTCCAATCCACTGCTGATAGAGACTTGCTGCACGTTTGGCTCCAAGTGATGCAGCCAGGCGTGTTTTGACTTCGCCAACCGTTGGGTATTTCAACAATACAAGCAGCGTCGGCATTATCAATGCTCCGCATATCAAGCAAAATCAACTCGATAGCGCCCCTTGGCAACTCGATCCGTGGCGAGCGGTACAACCAAAGCAATGCTGGCCGGTCACAATTGGCCGATTCTCCAACAATGCCAAATTGAAATCGCGAATGTGTTTGGGCGCTCCTAGCGCTACGGGGAGTTCCAGCATCTGATTGAAATCGCAGTCGTACAGCAGCCCCTGCCAATCGACGGATAACGTCGTGCGGCACATAAGGTCTTCCACCGTGGCAGAATTGAAAGCCGCCAAGAGCTTCTGCATGTACGTCTCGTGTTGTCCGTGACGGAGCAGATCGTCGAGAAACCGGCTGATCGGCATATTGGTGATCGTGAAGAGGCGAGTGAACTCGATGCCGTATCGAGCGCGCAGCTCCTGGCGATAAGCCGCTTCAAGTTGTTGCTGTGGCGGCGGCAAGGCGGGACCGACTGGATTGTAGACCAGCGTCAAGACCAAGCCCGTGTCTTGTTTTCCGTATCCCAACTGGTTCAGCCGGTGCAGTGCCTCGATGGAGCGGCGAAATACACCTTCGCCGCGCTGGCGATCGCAGTTTTCTTCGAGATAGCACGGCAGCGAAGCCACGATTTCAACTTGCTGCTCGGCAAGGAATTCTGGCAAATCGTCAAAGCCATTTACTGTCAAAATAGTGAGGTTGCAACGGTCGATCACGTGGCGGCCTAGTTTTCGGGCTTCACTCACGAGCCAGCGAAAATTCGGGTTCAATTCCGGCGCGCCGCCGGTCAAGTCGAGGGTCGGGATTTCGGTAGAAGCCAATGCGCGCAGGCAGGCTTCGGCCGTTTCCCGCGACATGCTTTCACGCCGGTCGGGACCGGCGTCAACGTGACAATGGGCGCACGTTTGGTTGCAAACTTTGCC
>CAZIGP010000057.1:0-11715 GCA_964538425.1 uncultured Pirellulales bacterium
ATTCGCTCGGCTTCCGCAATCCGTGGCGAATGTCGATCGACCAACACACGGGGCGAGTTTGGGTAGGCGATGTCGGCGATCGGCGACGTGAAGAAGTTAACATTGCCACACCAGGATCGAATCATCAATTCGATTACATGGAAGGCACTTTGCTAACACGTGATTATGACAAAAAGGCGCCATCAAAACCTGAAAAAATCATCGGTAAAGAGACTCCGCCCGTTTATGAATATGAACGAGACAGCGTGAAACGCTGCGTCATCGGCGGATACGTTTATCGCGGCAAGAAATTTCCGGAACTTGTCGGCAAGTATGTATATTCAGATTTGTGTGGCCGGATTTGCGCCATCACTGTTGATGACAATAACAAACTGGTCGACCATCAAACGATTGCGGTGATTCGCGATCCAGGACATGGCGTTTCTTCGTTCGGCGAAGATGCCGACGGCGAGTTGTATGTCGTTTGGATCTGTGATTTATCGGTAGGAGGTGGAAGAATTTACCGTTTTGAACGGGGCAGCGAACGGCCCGATCAAAAACTGCCGGAAACGCTTTCGGCCACGGGATTGTTCTCGGATTTGAAAACACTGCAGCCGAATCCAGCGCTAATCGACTTTGAAGTGAATACACCGTTATGGTCCGACCGTGCCGAAAAACGCCGCTGGATCGGTTTGGCATCCCAAGAAAAAATTAGTGGCGAATTGAACGGCCGATGGAATTTTCCAACAGGCACGGTGTTTGTGAAACATTTTGATTTGCCGCTCAATGAGCAGGCGGTAGGCGACGGACAGCAGGCAGCGAGCAAAAACATGTCCGATGAGCCGGAGGCCGTATCCAGGCGACGGTTGGAAACTCGGGTTCTTGTCTGTGACGACCAAGGTGGAATTTATGGCGCGACATATCGTTGGAATAAGGAAGAAACCGCAGCTCATCTCGTAACATTTTCCGAAACCGAGGACATTGAATACATCGATGCTCACGGCGAAAAGCAAACACAAACTTGGCTCTATCCAGGGCGCTTCGATTGTCTTGCTTGTCATAGTCAAAATGCCGGCAGCGTGCTTGGTTTCACCGCCCGGCAATTGAATCGCGATGTTCACAATCATGGACTGCATGAAAATCAACTCGTCAAATTTGCTCAGGCTGGCATGTTCAAGTTCGATTGCCGGCCGGAAGATACTCAGCACGTCGTCACTTTGTCGCCGCTGAACGATCAAACGGCCAGTGTCGAGCAGCGGGTGCGTTCGTACCTCGATTCAAATTGTTCGCATTGCCATCAGCCTGGCAGTCGCTTTGGCCAATGGGATGCAAGATTTGCAACGCCGCTGGATTATCAAAAAATTGTCGATGGCGTTGCATTTAATCATCGTGGCGACAATCCAAGATCACGCATTATTCGTCCAGGTGATTTGGATTTTTCATTCTTGTACGTGCGGCTGTCGAGCAACGATCGTTTCATGCGCATGCCGCCGCTGGCACGAACTGTGGTCCACGATGAAGCTGTGAAGTTGCTGGCCGAATGGGTTCACTCATTGCCGCTGCTCGCTGAAGACGTCAAATCTAAAACGCCCGAAAAACCAATTTCTGCCGATGATGATGGCAACGAATACATTAGTTCGCCGGAATCTGAATCCAAACGTCGCTAATGGATGACTGACGGACTGAGAAAGCCGACTCCGATGAAACTGCTGTTTGTAACCGTCGGTTTGTTGCTCCTTGTGGCGGGAGGAGTCTTTGTCGCTTTCGATTGGCGACATTATCCGCCCTTAGAGTGGCAGCCGCTCGTCGCCAACCTTCCACGGCGAGCCGGCAACGTGACACCGCTATCGACCGAGCCTGCTTTTTCGAAGTTGCGGTTCGTCGATCCCACGTATATTACTCCGATCCCCGATGGTTCTGATCGTTTGGTGGTCGTCGAGCGGTGTGGCCGGATTTATGCTTTTTCGCATCCTGAAGATGCGGCGACCAAAACGCTGTACCTGGATATTTCCGATCGCACGATGCAACTAAAAGATCGTGCCGAGGATGGATTGTTTGGAATCGCATTTCATCCAGAGTATCACCAGGCCAATTCACCGCATCGCGGTGAGTTTTTTGTGCATTACACGGCCAACATTGATGGTCGCCGATTTAACCGGTTGTCAAAATTTCGCGTGACCGAAGGAGGCGATGTTGCGGATGCTTCAAGCGAAGTCGTGTTGATTCATACGCCCGACGATAATCAAACGCATAACGGCGGCACGGTGACATTTGGCCCTGATGGGTTTCTATACTTGGCTCTGGGGGATGATGGTAAACACCATCCCAATCCCAATGCTCAAAACATTCGTGGCGAGCTGCTCAGTGGTATTTTAAGAATCGACCCTGATTGCCGTGGTGGTGATGTAAGCCATCCGCCGCCACGTCAGCCGTTGGCGGGCAAAACGGCTGGCTATTATATCCCAAACGACAATCCTTTTGTCGGTATAACTGATGCACTCGAAGAGTTTTACGCCATCGGGTTGCGTAACCCGTGGCGAATATCATTTGATCCTCAAGGACGATTATGGGCCAGCGATGTTGGTGACTTACGACGGGAAGAAATTAATCTCATTAAATCAGGCTCTAACTGCGGTTGGAACTATGCAGAAGGCACATTGCTGTGCAGTTCCTACGATCCACGGGCAACGCCGAAACCAGCTCCTTACTTAGGACACGAAACCTGGCCAGTGTTCGAGTACGAGCGTGATGCAATGAATCGCTGCATCATCGGCGGTTATGTTTATCGCGGATCGCAGTTTCCCGAGCTGCGCGGCAAATATGTTTATGCCGATCAAAGCGGGCGAATCTATGCATTGACCGTGAACGCAAACGACCAGCCACCTAGTAATGAACTCATTGCGGTCATTGGTGAACCAGGGCTTGGTATTTCTTCATTCGGCGAAGATGCAAATGGCGAGTTATTTATTTGCGTGATCAAAGATTTAGCTCAAGAAACTGGCGAGATTTATCATCTTGTTAGTTCCCCAAGCAATCCTAGCGAGCAACTTCCTCAGTGGCTCAGTGAAACGAAGCTATTTGATGATTTGCCAACACTTAAGCCATCGGCGGGGCTGGTGGCCTACGATGTCAATAGTCCGTTGTGGTCGGACCGCGCAGTGAAGCAGCGCTGGATCGGTCTGCCACCGGGTGGAAAAATTGAAGGCGAATTGAGAGGCCCGTGGAAGTTTCCTGTAGGAACGGTGTTTGTGAAGCATTTTGATTTGCCGCTGGAGGAGCAGGCGGTAGGCGGCAAGCGACAGGCAGCGAATGGAAATTTATCCGGTAGTGAGCCTGAGACTTTGCCCCTACGGCGGCTTGAAACGCGTTTGGTCGTTTGTGATGACCGCGGGGCCGTATATGCAGCGACTTATCGTTGGAAAGAAGACTTGAGTGATGCAAAACTCGTGAACTATTCTGAAACGGAAGACATTGAGTACACCGATGCCGAGGGGCAAAAGCAAACTCAAAAATGGCTTTATCCTGGTCGGTTCGAGTGCTTATCATGCCACAACCAACCGGCAAATTATGTTTTGGGATTTAACGCAAAGCAACTTAATCGCAATGTTGCCGTCGAAGGTGACAGCCAAAATCAATTACAGCGATTCGCCAGTGCGGGATTGCTCGACATGTCTTGTTCCAACCGAGCGATAAGAAAAACTCCAACCTTGGTGGCGATCGACGATCCCCATGCTTCCTTGGAAACGCGAGTTCGCTCTTATCTCGACTCTAACTGCTCACACTGCCATCGCCCGGGTCATCGCTTTGGCGCATGGGATGGTCGCTTTGAATCGCAGCTCGACTTCACCGGCATCGTCAATGGCACATCGAACATGCATCGGTCGAGCAACAAAAAGGCAAGAATCGTTCGGCCTGGTGATTTGTCTCTCTCCTTCTTACACGTCCGTTTAACAAGCAACGACATGACGTTAAAAATGCCGCCGCTAGGGCGCAACGTGATTGACGGGCAAGCCGCTGAAGCAGTTGCAGAATGGATTCAATCGCTGCCGCCACCGACGGCAGAAATCGATGCGAAATTGGAAGCAGAATACCGATGATTGAAAAATAGTTTATCGGTTTACTACTTTTACATTTGATAGAATTGACTGTGGCGAAATTATTAATAGAGACAAATTGCATGTTACCAATTTTCGGTTTTATTGGTCCTATAGAACTCGTCGTCATTCTTTGCAGTCTCGCAATGTCTGCCTTTTGGGTTTGGATGCTGGTTGATTGTGCACTCAATCAACGCTTGCAAGGAACAGAAAAAATTGTTTGGGTACTGTTAATTCTTTTTCTTCATTTTTTAGGAGCGTTGCTTTATTTCTTAATTGCCAGAGGAAAACAGCGATAAAAGAAGATCTATGATTTACACGTCACACGCTGCTCGGTAATTTCGATCGCCTTTAGCAGTCCTCGAGCTTTATTTAAGGTTTCTTGATATTCCATTGTCGGTTGGCTGTCGGCAACGATGCCGGCGCCGGCTTGAACGTAAGCAGCAGATTTAGTCGATTTGCTTTTAGCATTGTCTGGTTGCTGAATCACGATGGTTCGTAGCGCAATACAAGTATCCATGTTGCCGCTGTAATCGACGTAACCGACGGCCCCTGCATACGGCCCACGGCGATGGGGTTCTTGCTCGTCAATAATTTCCATGGCTCGCACTTTGGGTGCACCGGAAACGGTACCGGCAGGCAGGCAAGCTCGCAGGGCATCGAAGGCATCTTTGCCATCGGCGAGCATTCCACATACGTTACTGGTAATGTGCATCACGTGGCTGTAGCGCTCGATCGTCATGATGTCGGTTAGCTCAACCGAACCGTAACGAGCCACGCGGCCTACATCATTGCGGCCAAGGTCGACCAACATAACGTGTTCGGCTCGTTCTTTGGGATCGGCCAGCAATTCTTCAGCCAGTCGACGATCTTCGTCCTCGTTTTTACCGCGTTTTCGCGTTCCTGCGAGAGGACGGACTGTCACACGGCCATCCACGACACGCACCATGACTTCGGGCGAGCTGCCCACCAGTGTCACCGACGGGGTGCGCAAATAAAACATAAAGGGGCTGGGGTTCACGACTCGCAACGTGCGGTAAATTTCGAAAGGCGGAGCGCTCACTTCGAGTTTCAATCGCTGGCTGATAACGACTTGAAAAATATCACCTGCGCGAATGTATTCGACGCAATTTTTGACTGCCTTTTCGAAATCGGATTGTGTGAAATTCGATTGATATGCAATCGTTGGATCACCACCAGTGCTGACATCGACCGGCGGTAAGTCGGCCGTCGGTGCGGCAAGCTGTGCAACTAGCGCATCGACGCGGCGACAAGCGTCGTCGTAAGCTGCCCGCAAATTTCCGCCATCGACGCGTGCCATGGCCACAGCGACAATGGTTTTCGTGATATTGTCAAAAACCACCATACGGTCGTAGAAAGCAAATGACAAATCTGGCAAGCCGCGATCGTCTTGTGGTGCATTCGGCAAACGTTCGGTATACCGTACAACATCGTATCCAGCGTAGCCTATCGCACCGCTAACAAAAGGAGGCAGTTCTGGCAGCCGCGCCGCTCGTAGCGCTGTTATTTGTTTGCGAAGTTCTTCAATCGGATCGGCCGCGTCGAATTCTTCGGCTTTTTCTCCTCGTCGCACTTTCACCCGGTTTCCGCGAGCTTCGATTTCTTGAAACGGATCGGCGGTGAGAAAGCTGTAGCGCCCTACCTTTTCGCCGCCGATGACACTTTCAAACAAACAGCCAGATGAGCCAGCGTCGAGCTTGTGAAACGCTGAAACCGGGGTTAGCGAATCGCCAATCAAACGTCGGTAGACGGGCACCAATTGAACATCGCTAGCAAGACAGGAAAATGTGGCGAAATCGGGGTAGTGCATAGTTAAGCTGCGAAGAGCCTCCGTCGCCATAAGCCGATAGGCGGTGATAATCGAAAAATCTGCTCTGACTTTTGGTTCCGCTCGGCCCTGCGGAATCTGCAAAAACTGCCGCGCGGTCAGAATAACAAGGCGGCAAATTTAAGACAACCAATCTCGATTTTACGTTCACTATGTAAGCTGCCGCCAGCATGGCAGTTCGGGCTAAAGCGGTTCGCCTTGACACCCCCCGGAGCACTGCTAGAATCCCATCGGGCACTTCTGAAGACATGGAATGGTTAGGCGGCCTTTCGTGTCGTTTTTCTGGCATTTCAGGCGATTTATTTTTTTAGGCGACGAGACCTCCAGGCACCAAAGACAACGACTCCTATGAAGTGCCAGCAGTGCGAACGTCCAGCGACGTTTCATATTACCGAACTTGAAGGGGGCAAGCACAGCGAGCTCCATCTCTGCGAAGAGCATGCGCGAGGCTATCTCACTCAAGGGGAAGGCGAGCAAGCTCCCACCGCGGGTCTGGCCGGCGCGCTGGCCCAGCAGTTGGCAGTGGGACAAACCGCTGAAGAATTGGCAAAACTCGACGGGCGATCTTGCCCGGTGTGCGGCATCACGTTTTACGAGTTCCGCAACCAAGGTCGGTTGGGCTGCCCTCACGACTACGTATTCTTTGAAAAAGAGCTCGAACCATTGATCGCCAACATTCACGGCGAAACGGTTCATAAAGGAAAACAGCCGAAGCGTGGGGCCGGTGGTACGCAGCAGCGAACCGAACTGATCCGCATGCGCCGAGAAATGAAAGAAGCGATTACGCAAGAAAATTATGAACGTGCCAAAGAATTGCGAGACGAAATCAAACGCGTTGAAGACGAAAAGAATTAGGCTTTGAGAATCTGAAGTTTCAGATTTCAAATTTCAATCGGAATGCTGACGTGGAACTGAACGACCTCACCAATACGATCGGCGAATGGCTGCGTGCCAGTGGTCCGCAAGCGGACATCGTAATGAGTACGCGCATTCGTCTGGCGAGGAACTTGGCCGATTATCCGTTTGTTACCAAAGCCTCAGAACAAGACCGTGCTGATATCGAACGCACGTTGCGTGAAAAGCTATTGCATATTCAAGCTTCGTCGAACGAATTTATGTACGTGAACGTAGGTGATTTGGACAAGGTCGACCGGCAATTCCTTGTCGAACGCCAACTCATCAGCCGTGAACATGCCGAGGGCAAAGGAGCCCGTGGCGTAGTAATCGATCCAAGCGAACAAGTCAGCCTGATGATCAATGAGGAAGATCATCTGCGTATTCAATGCATGCATAGCGGGTTGGACGTGCAAGGAGCTTGGGAGCAAATCAACCGCATCGACGATTTGATTTCAGAGCAAATTAGCTATGCCTATCATCCGCGATTGGGTTATCTCACCGCTTGCCCAACAAACGTAGGCACTGGCGTGCGGGTAAGCGTATTGTTGCATTTACCGGCCTTGGTGATCACCAAGCAGATCGACAAGGTCTTTCGCGCACTACAAAAAATCAGTCTGGCGGTACGCGGCCTGTATGGTGAAGGCTCGCAAGCGATGGGCGATTTCTACCAGATTTCGAACCAGCAGACTTTAGGTCGCTCGGAATCAGAATTAATCGAACAGGTTGGCGACGTGGTGCCAGCTTTGATTCATTACGAGCGAGAAGCCCGCGATTTGCTTGTACGGGAAAGTCAACAAGTATTGCACGATCAGGTCAGCCGCGCGTACGGTATTTTGCGAACTGCCCAAACGATTAGTTCGGAAGAAACCATGCTGCTGCTTTCCAAGGTGCGGATGGGAATAAACCTTGGGTTGATCGAGGACTTACCGCTGTTAAAATTGAACGAACTTTTCATCCGCACGCAGCCAGCTCACTTACAAAAGCTCACGGGCAGCGAGCTGACCACTGCCGACCGCAACATTGAACGCGCTCGTTTCTTGAGGCGTTATCTGAACAATGACGGTAACGGCGGCGTGAATTAATGCGATAAGTGCATTGCTGCTTGGCGTTCTTCTTCTGGCAAATGGTATTGCAGTCGCAGACGACGATTTAATTCGTCTGCTTCAGTGGGTAAGGGCTCGACAAACCATTGCGTTTGGCCAGCTTGATGGGCTGCGACGAGCTCGCCGTTGCGAATTGCGACGGTATTGGTATGTGTAATCGGAATACGTTGCTCTTCGGTAATGAGGCCGCAGAGGTTTACCGGATCGGCAGCGGCAAGCACGATGGTTTTATCATCGGGCGGTTCGTCGCGAACACTGCGGACTAATTCAACGGCTTCGGGCAATGCATATTGTTCGCCGGCGACGCCACGAATGAAGCGGCCACCGCGGATTTCGCCGCGAGCCTCTAGGCGGCGATAGACTTGCACGAGTCGACTCCAGGATGGTGCGGCCGATTCGCGCTCGAGCAAATCGCGAAATGCAACGCCCCAGCGGCGTAATAACTGCCAGGCCCAACTGATGACTGTTTGTTCGTCTTCGACCGGCGCGAGGATGCCGGGAAATTGCGACCAGCGGCCGGAGGGCGAAGTGGTGAATTGGCGTCGAACTCGCCGCAGGCGCCGGCGTTTTTCCATGCGGCGACGGTCGGTCGACGAGCCGGAAATGGTTCGTACCGCAGTAAAAGCGTCGGCAGTGACTAGTCCTAGAGCGGCCAGTTCATGGAGGGCTTCGTCGAGTTGCGCCGGGAGTAGCCCCGTAAGGGCCATGAGTTCGTGCTGAAATAGCGCGCCGCGCTGCCTAAGTGCTTCGAGGACGGCCGAGGCACCGGTTCGGCAATGGGCTTCGGCGGAAGCACGATCGCGTGGCAAGAGCCAGCCGAGGTTCTCGCGAAACAAGAGCGAAATCGGCGCGGCACGTGTAATGACCGCGCTGCTGGGGCCATCGTCGGCGTCTTTCTTCGGCGGGCGCAATCGCCCCCAGGCAAGTTCGCCGGACATGGAAAGTTCGTCGAGCCAGGCAGAATCGTACTTGTCGCATCGGGCGGGCAAAATACGTCGTTCCCATAAGCCGGCAGCGAGTTCATAACCTTGTAATTGAGCGAGGGCTTTGCGGAACCCCGCGCGGCCATGCCAGTGAGTGCCGGGGGACAGGTGATGCCAGCGCATCAAGAAACGAATAAAGTCGCGCGGTTCGGCGGGTTGAATTTGACGCCGTAAGCCATCAAGCGTTTTGCGATGAATGCGTGCAAGGAGGCGTCGTTCGCACCATTCGATGGTCAGTTGTCGCGATGCTTGAGCACTGGGATGGCGCCTCGCACAAGCCTCTTCGCCATTGCCATTTACTGCCTGTGGCGATGAATTACCATTTTGCATTGGTAATGCCGGGGCGGTTGTTCCTGAAAAGTAACCCCGCATCACTGTTCCTTCGGCTTCGACAGCTTCGAGCGCGGCGAACACGCGATTGGGATCTAACGAGAGCTTTTCACCTAGCTCGATCGCCGTGACGGGGCCACTAGTCTGCATCCGGCCACGAAACAGGGTAACGATTGCCTCGGCAGAGTCCCAATCCTTGCGAATCGTGTCAGGCAGCGAAAGGGCTGGCTCGGGAGAAGCGTCTGGGTAGAGCGATTGGATGAGGGGCCAGCGTTCGGCAACAGTCCAAAAGGAAATGGGGAATGGGGAATGGGGAGTGGGGAATGAAGGGGTGACTTGCGAGTCATCCTTATTGGCAGAGCCAATTGGGTTTTCATTTTCCGTTTTGCATTCCTTATTCTCTATTACAACGGTCGTTGCTCTTCCTTTGGCTACTAGTTCTTCGAAGTGGGGTTTCCACTCAGGGGCTTCGTCGGTTCGTAGGAGGCACATGCCGTGGAGGGCGTCGTGGAGTTCGTCGGCGTCTCGGACTAGTGGCCAGGCTTCGGCACGGACTTGAGCAATGGCCTCAGGATCGAGGCGGCCTAAGTCACTGGCGGCTTCAAAAGAAAGTCCGCGGCGCAGCGTTACCGCGCGGGTGCGGCGTTCTTCGAGCGGGGCGTTATCGAGGAAGGCGTACGGATTGGCGTTGAGAATTTCGTGGCTGAAAGGGGAGGGCTCTCGGGTGTCGCGAGCGACAAGCTCGATTTTCCCAGCACGCATGTTGGCCAGCACTTCGAGCCAGCGGTCGAGATCCATGGCCTCGTGCATGCAGTCGCGCATCGTCTGGTCGATGAGCGGATGGTCGGGAATCTCCGTATCGCCGTGATGATTCTCGAGGCAGCCGGCCTGGGCGGGAAAAACGGCGGCTAGCAAGTCGTCGGAACGAAATCGCTGCAAATTAGGTGGCACACGTTTGCCGTGCTTGTTTCGCAGCACGGCGAGCGAGCGAGTTGCTGCCCAGCGCCAGCGGGTTTGGAACAGCGGCGCGGCAAGCAGGGCCTGTTCGAGCAGATAACGTCCATTGTCCGGGGTCAGCTTGCCGAACATGGAATCGAGCGGAAAGCTGTGCTGCGGGCCAAGCGTGAGGACTAAACCATCTTCGTCGGCACTAGCTTGGAGTTCGAAATCGAAGCTGCGACAGAAGCGTTTGCGGAATGCCAGGCCCCACGCACGATTGATCCGAGCGCCGAGTGGAGCATGAACCACCATTTGCATGCCACCAGATTCGTCGAAGAATCGCTCGAAGACAATGCGTTTCATCGTGGGAACCAGGCCGACAGCAACGACTTGGGCAGCAATATAGCGTGCCGCTTGAGTGGCTGCATGATCGCTTAGATTACATTCGGTCTGAAGCCAGGAGATGGCGGTGGAGAGATCGGGTTCGTGAGGAACGTTGTTGTTTTCGCCAGTGCTCTGAAGGGGTGAAGGGGTGAACGGGTGAACGGGTGATTGAATCCTAGATTCTAGTTCTTCGCGCAGGGTTGAGACTTCTTGTGATAGTTCGATCGTCCTGCCTGGTGCTTCGCCAAGCCAAAATGGAATACTCGCTGGGGCACCTTGGGCGTCGGTGACATAGACTTCGGATCCGCGGACGTAGTTGACTCGCCCTGAGGTGTTGCCGAGCAGGAAAACGTCGCCGATGTTGCTCTCCAAGGCGAAATCTTCGTTGACGGTGCCGACGAAGGTTTCGTTTTCGGTCATGACGCGGAAATCGCCGAGTTCGGGGATCGCTCCGCCGCAGGTGATGGCGACAATTCGCGCACCACGGCGGGCTTTGACGCGGCCATTTACAGCGTCGCGGTGAAGCCATGAGCCGGCTTTGCTACGCGGGGAGACGCCTTCGCTGAGCATCGTCATGATGCGGTCGAACTGCTTCCGAGGGAGGTTGTGATAGGGCCACGCTCGTGTGACTACCGAGAATAATTCGCCTTCGGACCATTCTTCGCACGCACACATGGCGACGATTTGCTGAGCGAGCAAATCGAGCGGGGCATCGGGAACTTCTATTTTGTCGAGGCGGCCGGCTTTTACGGCACGCACCAGTGCAATGCATTCGATCAACTCGTCTCGCGTAAGCGGAAACAATCGGCCTTTGGGAATGACGCCTAACGAGTGACCCGATCGGCCGACTCGTTGCAAGAAGGTGGCGATCGAGCGCGGCGAACCAATCTGACAGACCAACTCGATGTAACCGACATCGATGCCCATTTCGAGCGAGGCGGTGGCGACGATGGCTTTTAATTCACCTCGTTTGAGCCGTTCTTCGGCATCGAGGCGGATCTCACGCGACAAACTGCCGTGGTGGGCGGCGACTGCTTCTTCACCGAGCGATTGGCGAAGTTGATGGGCAACGCGCTCAGCGAGTTTTCGTGTATTGACGAAAACGATCGTGCTGTGATGGGCACGGATCAGTTGCGAGAGGCGTTCGTAGACTTCGC
>CAZIGP010000057.1:11725-11954 GCA_964538425.1 uncultured Pirellulales bacterium
GCCCCAGTGCTCACCGGAACAAACAGCTTCGAGCTCGCTCGGAGGAACTTCGATGCCGAGCTCGAGTTGGCGCGGGTGGCCGCCGTCGATGATGGTGCAAGTGCGAATGGGGAATGGGGAATGGGGAGTGGGGAATGAAGGGGTGAACTGGTGAACGGGTGAAGGGGTGATTTGTGAAGCAGCGTCACTCCCACCTGCTGCTTGTTTATTCCCTGTTACACATTCCCTG
>CAZIGP010000058.1:0-11840 GCA_964538425.1 uncultured Pirellulales bacterium
TGGAGATTACGCCAAACGATGTATTTCTTCCTGCGACGTCAGCCTCGCTCATCGCAGCTTCGTCCCTGTCGATGGCCGGATTGGCTGCGGGTGCTCGCATCGCAATTGCACGGTCTTTTGGCGGCGATGAATTATTACCTCTGATGCGCCAAGCAAGGCCATCGCTACTCTGCATGCTCCCCACACCCCTGTTTGGCTTGGTGCGCGATCACGGCGCGACGCGGGACGATTTTCGTTCAATCCGCCGATGTATGTCCGGTGGCGATAAAATTTCTGCAGAACTAGAGCATGAATTCACCGAATTGACAGGATTCGCGATTGAGGAGCTATACGGCATGACCGAAACCGGCACCTCGACGTTAAACCCCAGTGGCCCACAAAACCGGATCGGCTCTTTGGGTCAATTGGCACCCGGTTACGCCGCTTCCATTCGCGGCGATGATGGCACAGAAGTATCTACTGGCACGACAGGAAAGCTGTGGGTCAAATCTTCCTGCGTTATGATCGGCTACTGGAATCGGCCCGATGCGACCGCAGAAACCATTGTCGATGGCTGGCTCGACACGGGCGATCTCGTATCCACCGATAATCAAAACTACCTGTGGTTCCACGGTCGCAAGAAGCAAATCATTATTCACGACGGCTCGAACATTTGCCCTCAGGAAGTAGAGGAGTCGCTATTGGAACACGCGGCCGTGGCATGTGCCGGAGTTATCGGCATTCACGATTTGGTCCACGGCGAAAACGTACGAGCGTATGTCACGCTCCGCGCGGATGCCGCGCGGCCAAAAATGACTGAATTGATCGAGTTCTCCAAGACCCGAATCGGCTACAAAGCACCCGACGAGATTATCGTGCTCGACCAAATGCCGATGAACGCCGCCGGAAAAGTCGACCGCGTGGCCTTAAAAGAAAAAGCCGAAAAAGCCGCGAATCGTCGCCTTTGATTCCTGCGTGGCGGCCCATAATCGCCTTTGCCGGCAGACGTGAAAAAGAGCTATCAAGACGCCAAGGTCGATAGGCGGCAAAATAGCGGTACCCTATCCGTGAATTAAAGGCACAGGAATGGGCCTGTTCCCAAAAAATCGCAAAATGTCCTTATAACTAACGCCTTCTGGACCGGGCGTGATCGCTAGGGTTGGGATGCCAATTTTCGGCTCTTCAAAGGCTGCTTGTCTGGCCTTAGGGGGGTGTTATTCCTGCGTTTTTGTTTGACAATCGCCATCTCCGGTCGATACATTGGTTTAGAGAGAGAATGTGGCGTCCGGCAGCGACGAAATCATCATCTTATCGTGTGTCTTTTCCCGGGGTCGCAACCATTGTCTCTGGGAGACAAAGCTGTCGAACTTAGTTTGCGAGGGGCGGTATTGGAATGCGTTAGGTTAGAGCATGTTGCAGTATTAAAACGCAACGATGACGAAGCCGATTGCGCGGTGGGACGTGCGATCAACACAGGCTTTGTCGTGCTCGACCAAACCTAGCCTTTCCTTCCGCTCTTATTGGCGGAACGGAGAACGAGGGAACTTCATATGGCAAAAACGGGGGCCGTTTGGGGAATCGATATTGGTCAGTGCGCGCTCAAGGCATTGAAATGCCGGTTGGGCGATGACGGTAAGCTAGTCGCCGAAGCATTCGACTTCATCGAGTATCCGAAAATTCTGAGCCAGCCCGAGGCCAACCCAGCCGAACTCGTGGCCGAGGCGCTCAAGCAATTTCTTTCGCGCAATTCGGTGCGCGGCGATCGTATTGCGATTTCCGTCTCCGGTCAAAGCGGCTTGTCGCGATTCATTAAATTGCCTCCGGTAGAATCGAAGAAGATTCCCGACATCGTGAAGTACGAGGCGCGGCAGCAAATTCCGTTCGCACTGGAAGACGTTGTTTGGGACTACCAGCGGATGGCGGGTGGCAGTGAAGAAGAAGGTTTTGCGCTGGAAACCGAAGTCGGCCTGTTTGCGATGAAACGCGATCAAGTTTATCGCGCCCTGCGGCCATTCACCGAAGCAAATATCGAAGTCGATATCGTGCAGCTTACGCCGGTCGCTTTGTACAACTTCGTCGCATTTGATCAGTTGGATGATTCACTTGCGCCAGATCTTTATGATCCTGAGAATCCGCCCGAAAGTCTGATCGTAATGTCGCTCGGCACCGATATGTCAGACTTGGTGGTCACCAACGGTTTTCGCGTTTGGCAGCGCACGATTAATATTGGCGGCAGCCACTTCACCAAAGCGCTCACGAAGCAAATGAAGCTCACCTTTGCCAAGGCCGAGCACCTGAAGCGTAACGCCATGAAGGCCGAAGATCCTAAGGCGGTGTTTCAAGCCATGCGGCCGGTATTCGGCGACTTGCTTGGCGAAGTGCAACGTTCGCTCAGTTTCTTCCAGAATCTCGACCGCTCCGCAAAGCTCGGCCGCGTCGTGGCGCTCGGCAATGCCATGAAGCTCCGCGGCCTCCATAAATATTTAGAACAAAACCTTAGCCTGAAGGTCGCCGAGTTTAGCGAATACCGCCAACTCAGCGGCCCCGCGGTGACTGCCCAGCCAGCCTTCAAAGAAAACTTGCTATCGTTCGCCGTTTGCTACGGCTTGGCGGTGCAGGCGCTTGGCAAAGGCAAGCTGTCGACCAATCTCTTGCCACGCGAAATCATGAAAGACCGCATGATTCGCGCGAAGAAGCCATGGGCCGTCGCTGCAGTGGCAACGCTGTTGCTCGGCTGCACCTTAGGCTTCGCCGGCACGTGGCGCGAATGGGATTCGGCTCGAACCGATACCCCAGTGTTCAAGTCGGCTTTTAGCGCCTCTAAAGGCGCGCAAGATTTAGCCAGCCAAAGCAAATCGAGCTTTGAAGCTGCTCAGCAACAGTTTGAAGAAATTCGCAAACGAGGCGAACGCTTGGCAGGCATTGGCGAACGTCGGTTGCTAGTGGCCGAGCTTATGAAAGCTATCAATGAATGCCTGCCCCGTGACCCCGACGGCCAACGTCCCGAAAAAATTGCGGACCGCAATGAAATTCACGTCGATTCGATCGAGTGGGAGTATTTTCCCGACCTAGCCTTGTGGTACACCGATATTCAAGAACTCTGGCAACAAGAGAATCCCACGACTGCATCAGCACCTGCCGATCCCAATGCTGCTCCTGCCGATGTAGCTGCTGCTCCGGCAACGCCGCCCATGGATGCAAGTGCTCCGCCGGCAGAAGGTGCACCAGCAGCGACAGATGGTGCTGTCAGCGGTGCGGCTGTGAGCGGCCCAGGATGGGTAATCCAAATCAAAGCGCATCACTATCACAATAGCGAACCCAATAATCAGATCGCTCAATACGTGCGAAACACGCTGATTACCAATCTTAAAGAAAGCACCATCGAACTGCCTCATGGACAGTTTACCGTCAAAGAATTAGGGATCGGTTATCCCGTAATGATCAATAAGGACACGGCGAAGAAAACCGAAGTGCTTATTAATCAAAACGTCGCTGAAGTGGCGCCAATGGCTATGGAAGGTCCCATGGGTGGTGGATTTGGCGGAATTCGAACTCCGGTGGGAAATAAAGCGGCTCCTGGAAATCCTGCCGCCGCAAAAGCAGCCGATGGTAAAGCAGTACCGGTAGAACCAGATCGACAACGTGAATTTCGTGAGGAACGATTCGATTTTGTTGTGCAGTTTTGCTGGAAACCAACAACGCTAAGCGAACGATTATTGAATCGAAAGAAGCAAGAAGAAGCCAAAACCCAACAGCCGGAGCTTGCCGCTCAACCGATGCAATAGTATTGCCGTACAAGGTTTTTGTGATGTGTCCACTGATTAATCTCTATGGCCAATTAAGTTCTCCTCCTTGATTCCTGACTTCCGACTGCTTCCTATTTCCTATGGACAAAGTCAAACAATATCTCGAAGTCGCTCGTAAGCATCACTTTTGGATTCTTTGCGGAATTGTGGCATTAGCTGGCATGATCGCCTGGATGATGTCGACTGGCAAACTTGCCGCAGAATTCAAAGTGCGCGAAGGTGAAATCAAAAGCCAACTCTCGGCTCTACAAGGTATCACCTCACCTCATGCTAATGAGACTTGGAACACCGGAATTGAAAAAACCACCTCCGAGTCGCGAGAAAATGTCCGTTCGTCTTGGACGCTGCTGTATGAAGACCAAGTAAAGAATATTTACAAATGGCCGGAATCTTTGAACAAAGATTTCCTTACCGCCATTGCTAAAGTCGAAGCAGGAAAACAGGCGCATTTAGAAAATAGATTTCGCGAACGCTACCAAAACATGGTTCGTGAGTTTGCAAAGCAATTGCCGAAAATTGTGGATGCCGAGGTCGTTGAAGATACAATGTCAACCGGTACCCCTGTAAGTGCAAATCCTATGGAATTAGTCGATCACAAGGTAGTTTGGGATCAACAGTCACAGCAAGAAATTTTCGATACGTTCACTTGGATCGAATCTCCTTCGACTCCGATGGTGCTACAAGCCCAAGAAGAACTTTGGGTTTACGATGCACTTTGCAAAATAATTGCCAGCGTTAATAAGGATGCTAAAGGTTCCCATGATGCACCGATCACCGCCATTCACCAGATGGTGATTGCCTATATGGCGCAAAACGGTAGCAGCGCGGGAATGGGGGCAAGCAATACCGGAAGAATCATCCGGGTGAAACCAGCCACAGCCGCTGGCGGCATGGAGTTAGAAGGTCGTGCAGGTATGATGGGAGGCATGCCTGGAGTGGACGGTGCAGCGGGGGGGGCGGCCGCATGCCCCGATCCAAAACAACGTTGCAAAGGAGCCGGAGGTGGCGGCGAATTTGGTGGTGGACGCTTTGGCGGGCCGGGCGGTCTCGGCGGTGGTGGTGACGCAGCCGCTGCTGCAACACCAGCAAACCCCGACGAAATCTGGAAAGGCTGGCGGTACGTCGCCGAAGATAATAAGCCACTCATGACCGCGGCCGAACTCGACGCTTCGCCGCTGGAATATAATCTGATGCCTTTCCGCTTGAAACTTACCATCAATCCCAAAGAAATCGATCAATTGTTAGTGGCATTCCGCAATTCCACGTTGCCCTTTGAAGTAAAAGAAGTACGGGTTGGAGACGCGGCAGCCACGAGTGGTGGTGGAGGTGGTGGTGGCGGCATAATGCCAGGGTTTCGTGGCGGCGTCGGTCGCGGCCGAATGCTTGAGGATATGGGAGCTGCACCAATGGCAGCGGCGACCGGTGTACCTCAACAGAAAACAATTCAAATTGAAGTGAGCGGCATAGTCTATCTCTACAAAAAACCCGATCCTACCAAGCTAGGCATTACACCTTCGACCGACGGCGCCGCGCCTACCGATGGGACCGCGCCACCGGCAACCCCACCGCAGGCATCGCTGAATTGGATCGATCGTAGACTAATCGCTTTTGATTTTTCACGCCGTGAGCGGATCAGAAAAAATGTACTAGCCCCTGGCCTCTAACCCCGAGCCCGTGCCATGAAAGCAAAGCTCAATCTCAATGGATCGGCCATCAAGAATTTCTTCATCTACCATGGAGAAAAGTTAATCTTGATTGCAGCGGTGCTGATTATGTTCAGCTTTGCCTATGGAGCGATTACAGCCAAGCCAATCGACGCGACGATGCCCGATCAAATCAAACGGGCTAGCAACGACGCGCAGCAACGCGTCAATGACACGCCATGGGAAGAATATAAGAAAGGTAAACCAGAGTTAGAACTGGTCGATTACAAGGGCCCAACCGCAGAAAGCATCAAGCCTGAAACCGCTGTTGCTAAGCTCAATCAAACTGTTCCCTACTTGCCACCGATATTTGCCGATCTCGTCAAGCGCGCTGATCCCAAGATTTTTCCTGTCGCAGAACTTATCGGCGTCGGTACTTCGGCCATTGTTCCTTATACCCGAGAACAGCTTGAACCAGCTGCCGCCCCCACCCAAGGTCCGCCACGTCGTCGAGACGATAAAAAAGGTGGAAAAGCTGGCAGCAAGACAGGCACTCGTCCAGGCATCGGCGATGAAATGGAAGGTCGACTGCCTCTTGGCGGTCGACCCCGTGGTCGTGGTATTGAAGACGACATCGCTGCACAACCCGGTGCCACAGCGACGGATCGTACGGTCGGCAGTTATCCGCTTCCCGGTGCTCATGCCTTGAATTCAAAGCCAGAACCCAAATACATGGCCATTATTGTGGGTTTAGTGCCATTCACAGAACAATACAACGAATACAAAAAACGATTCGAAGACGCGCTGGGCAAAGACGTAACGACTAGCACCAAACAAGGAAGCGATCAATACACGCCTTCCTATCTTTTCTTGCGCATTCAACGGGCGGAAGTAAAAGACCACCGCGATCAAGTTGTTGAGCAAGCATGGAAAACGCTCGATATTCCTGCTGCATGGAAGGATTGGGAACTATGGGCGCAAAGCAGCCAGCAGAACGATCCGCCGATTGATCCAGCCTATTCCTTCTCGCAGATGCAACAACAGGAAAACGATTATGTGCGCTGGTTGGAATGGCCTTTGCCCCCTGTATTTTTGAAGAATTGGGGCTTTGAAGTCACTCATCCAAAGGTCCCATTCTACAAGCCCGAAGATATACAGGCGGTTCAAGAAGGGGAAATGGTAGATCCGCTCAATGAAAATCCCATGGGGCAAACCCCAACTCCAACAAATCCTGGAATCAGAGGAGGTGGTATCGGTGGGCGAGGCATTGGCCCAGGGCGAATGATGGGGCCTGGTGGATTTGAAGGTGGGATGCGCGGTGGGATGCGGGGCGGGCTCGGTGGAATGCGCGGCGGCATGCGTGGTGGACCATTCGGCGGCGAAATGGGCCAGGGCATGTCTACCGCTCCCGAAGTCCCTTATAAGCTTTATCGCTACGTGGATCTGACGTGCGAAAAAGGAAAACGCTATCGCTATCGGGTGCAATTGGTACTAAACAATCCGAATTACTTATTCCCTGCCGGTTATCTTGAACGCCCGGAAAGCTCCAACGAAAAACTAGTCTATTCGCCGTGGAGTGAACCCACACCGGTCATTGAAATTCCGATGAACGCTCAAGTGCTGCCTACCAGCGTAGCCACCCAAGGCGCTGAGTTGGAAGCAAATATTAATATGTTGGAAATCACCAAGTGGAAGAAACCAGAAAGCAAAAAGCCTGCCGGTGCCGCTGCTGCTGCCGCACCCGTCGACCTAATCGGCCCGGGTATGAACATGATGAACAGCGAGCCGACAGAAGGATACGTTGAGGTGCTGAAAGACCAACGCCTCCCACTCGGTGGCGTGGCACACTTCACCAATGTCACGGTAGAAAAAGTGGTTGACATGATGGTGGAAATTGAAAAGAAAAAAATGGAAGGCCTCACTTTAGATGCTCAAGGTGTAATGCTGCTCGATATGCGAAACGACAATCCTCTTGGCGGTGGCAAATCGAGCGGCCCGACTGAAATGATATTTTTCGACCGAAACGGCCGGCTGATTTCTGCTAGCTCAGCCGTCGGTCATTTGAAGTCGGAAGACTACAAAGACCGCACTTATCTGCCGGAAAACACTGATGGTGGGCCGGGAATGGATGTTTTTGGTCCTGGTCCTCGCGGAATGCGACGTCCCGCGTTCTGAAATTACTTATTTGACGAATACTGATAGCAGGTTTTAGCTTCGCTGCTGGCACAAATTTGGTGCTAGCAAATAAGAATTTTCTTAATTTTTTCTTGTTGTTGCTTGAAGTGGTCTTGACCGGCTTTTTCCTGGCCGGTATTTATCCCGCCCTCGTCTGCCAGTTTCCTGGCTGAGCGGTGACGCTCTGCCGTGGGAATGCCGTGACGATTCGCAAGGATCGACACACGGGCAAGCCGTTCGGCCAAAAAGAAGGGGCATCCTCGCGGCCGATCTGCAATTGCTCGCAGCATTCCGACGAGAGAAAGTCGCTCGGAACAACTTATCACCTAGTAGTCGCTTGCCAAATCGGGGCGGAGCGCGTTTTGATCAAGGAGGATCGTGTGCGAAAGACCACGACCAAATTGTTAACCGGTAGCTTGGCGATGGTTTTGTTGGCCACGCCGTTATGTGTTTGTGCTGGATCACAAGATGGAGTGCTGTCGTTGCTGCTCGGCGCTGCAAGCCTGGGAGACGACGGCAACAAGTCGCCAACCAAACTCGCCGACAATCTTCTGCGCGAAGCACGCCAGGCCATGCAAGCCGGCGATTTCGACACTGCAAATTCCAAAATTTTGCAGGCCGAGGCGCTACACCCGAAGTATCCGCCGCTTCACATGGGTGACAATCCCAAGAAAGCTCGTGCGACGCTCGAAAAGCTCCGCACGCAAAAGCAACTGCCTAGCCAACGTACCACACCGCAAGAAAGCACAAAAACTTCTAGCAAAGATAAACCGCTCGATCCGTTCTTGGCTCGAGATTCTCAATCGGCTGCCAGCACGGCACCGGTTGTAGCTCCGGTAACGCCGATGGCAGCTCAGCCAATGCCACCTGGGATTCCCAGCCAGCCAATGCCTCGGGCAGATGCGAATTCGCCGCTTGCCGGCAACCGTTATGCTCAAGCGATGAAAACTTCGGACAACAGTTTGAGCCCGGTCGGAAGCACTCCAGTTCCTAGTTCTGATCTGGCCGCTGTTAGAGGCACGCCGCCAAGCCTGGTTACGCCAGAAAAACTGGCAGCATCGCCAATCCAAAATGCACCGGCACTGCTGCCTGCTTCGAGTTCGCCTTATGCTCCTAATGTGGCACCCACCAACGTAATGCCCACAGCCGGTGTGGCAGCAAACGGAGTGGAAAAGCAGCGTGCGATGGAATTAACTAAACAAGCCCGAGCCGCTTTGCAACGCAACGACTTGGCGACAGCCGAGCAGTTTGCACGCCAAGCAATGCCGCTGGTGCCAGAAACTGCGTATGCTCCACAAGATGATCGGCCAGGGTTGGTGCTGCTCGCCGTACAAAAAATGAAACGCAGCGGTGCGGTAGCTCCGCAAGCCAATGGTGCGCCGACCGGCGATCGCTATGCCGGTGCTCAAGCACTTTACATTCCCGATCGTGATGCGTCGCGGAACACGCAAGCTTTAGGGCAACCAACCCAATCGAACGCTCAGTCGAATGTTCACTTAGTGCAAAATGCGGAGCCAACAGGCAATTCCGATTTATCGGCACCGGGCGACGATTCGCCGGCTCCGATGGATTCTATCGAACCGACTCCTGATTCGGGCACAGGAGAAGGCCTGAAATGGTACCGAAAAGGCGTGGATGCATTGTCGCAAGGCCAAGCCGATCAGGCATTGCAAGCTTTCCGGCGTGCGTATGCCTTCCAGGCTGAACTCGATCCGGTTACGCGCCAGCGGCTTCAAGATCATTTGCAAGTGTTGGGAGCACCGGTCGATCCGACTCCTGCGCCTGCCGCTACGATTCCGATGCCGATGGCCGGAAACAACGGAAACAATCCGTCAGTCAGCACTGGCACTCGGCAACTGTTCGCCGAAGTGGCGCGCCAGCAAACTTTGGCTCGCGACATGCGCGAGAAACAACCTAAACAAGCGCTGGAGCTGCTGCAACGCACGAAGGAAACGGTAGCTTCGGCCAACGATGTCGATCAAGCGGCTCGCGAACAGCTCATTCGCAGACTCGACATGAGCATGAATGAACTGCAGCAATACATTACGCAAAACGCGCCTCAAATTGAACTCGACGAGCAAAACCGTGCCGTCGAAGGAGATAACGAGCGTGCACGTAAACAAAAAGCCGAAATGGAAGCTCGGCTTAAAGTGATGGTGGACGATTTCAATAAATTGTGCGACGAAGGTCGCTACGCCGAAGCTCAAGTGATTGCCAAACGAGCTGCTGAGTTGGCTCCCGATAATACGCTCGCAGTGCAGTTGCCGATCATGGCCAGATTCCTCGAGCGCAACGACCGCAACAATCAAATTATCAGTGATAAGGAACAAGGTTTTATCGACGTCCTAGGTGAGGTAGATAAATCAAGCGTTCCATTCGCGGGTGAATACGCGATGCCACCGGTCGAAGACTGGAAACGGTATCAATCGAGCAAGTATCGCCAGAAGCAAGAAGGACAATTCCGTCGCACGCCAAAAGACATGGAAATCGAACATCGGCTGAGCACGCCGGTGTCGCTGAAGTTCCAAGAGCGGCCGCTTGCGGAAGTGATTGGCTATCTCGGCAAAATTGCCCAAGTACCGGTCTATCTTGATCCAGAAGGTTTGAAAGCTGAAGGCGTCTCCAGCGATACGCCGATCACGATCGATTTGACTCAAGATATTTCGCTGAAAAGCGCTTTGAAGTTGATTTTGGATCCTTTGCACTTAACGTACATCGTTAAAGATGAAGTGTTAAAAATCACCACGGAAGATCAACGCCGCGGACAATTGTACGAAGTTGTATATCCGGTGGGCGATCTGGTGATTCCGATTCCGAATTTTGCTCCTAACGGTCGCGAAGGCATCAACGCCGCCTTCCGCGAAGCCTATGATCGCATGGGCTGGGCCGGTGCCTCGGGCGGTACCTTTGGCATGAATGCAAGGCCGTACATTGCGGCCAACGAACAAGGCAAAGGTTCGGTCAATCCGAATGTGCTTGGACAAATTGGTCCGGGCGGCGTCGTGCCAATCGGCAGCGGCGGGCCGCCGTCCAGCGGAACTCCTCAAAACATTCCATTCGGTCCTGGTGGTTTAGGCGGCGGTTCGCAAGCCGACTTCGATCCATTGATCGAATTGATCACCGGTACGATTGCCACGCAAACTTGGTCTGAATTGGGCGGGCCGGGCACGATCGACGGCTTCGACACTACCCTCAGTTTGGTCGTTAGCCAGACACAAGAAGTGCATGAAGAAATCGCCGACTTGCTCACTCAATTGCGACGCTTGCAAGACTTGCAAGTGACGATTGAGGTTCGGTTTATCACGCTGCGTGACGAATTCTTCGAACGTATCGGCTTCGACTTCGACTTCAACTTGGCAACTCATACCGATCCGTTGCCGACGCCGACAACGGTTGGCCCGCCGCCATCGTTCGGTGGTGGTGTTAGTCCTAGCGAAACGGTCGGTCTCGATCCGCTCGGCAACGTAACGGCGGGACGCGATATCCAATTCCGTCAAAACAGTTTTGCTTCGGCATTGCCGCCGTTTGGCAATTTCGATGCCGCCACCGCGGCCACCTTTGGTTTTGCCATCCTTAGCGACATCGAGGCTTACTTCCTCATTTCTGCCGCTCAAGGCGACACTCGCTCGAACATTTTGCAAGCTCCTAAGGTGACGTTGTTCAACGGGCAGCAAGCAACGGTGAACGACCAAACACAACGACCGTTCGTGATTAGCGTGACGCCTGTCGTTGGTGATTTCGCGGCGGCACAGCAGCCTGTGATTGTGGTTCTTTCGGAAGGAACTTCGCTGACGGTGCAAGCCGTGGTCTCGGAGAACCGTCGCTTTGTGCGACTCACGATTGTGCCCTTCTTCAGCCAGATTGGCGACGTGGAAGAATTCACGTTCGAAGGCACGACGACGACTAAGAAAAGCTCTTCGGAAGATAAGAAGGGTGACGATGAAGAATCGTCGAGCGAAGAGGAAGAAGAAACAACCTCGGGTACGACCGTGCAATTGCCGGAGTTCTCGTTTGTCTCGGTCACGACGACCGTCAGTGTGCCTGACGGCGGTACGGTGCTGCTTGGTGGTATCAAGCGATTGGCCGAAGGACGAACCGAGCGTGGTGTGCCGATCTTGGCCAAGATGCCGTACATCAACCGCTTGTTCCGCAACGTCGGTATCGGTCGAACAACTTCAAGTTTGATGATGATGGTTACGCCTCGCATCATTATCCAAGAAGAAGAGGAAGAGAATTT
>CAZIGP010000059.1:0-11723 GCA_964538425.1 uncultured Pirellulales bacterium
TTCGGTGGCCGTGGCGAAAGTGGCGGCCGATTATCGGCTGACCGATTTGGTGTTGCTGGATGAGCCACAGTTTCGGCCGCACATGATTGCCGAAAAGTTTTGGCGCGGCTGGGAGCAATATCGCCGGCCGACATTGGTGAGTTTTAACGGCCGCGGGTTTGATTTGCCGCTGTTGGAATTGGCGGCGTTTCGTTATGGCATTAGCGTGCCGGCTTGGTTCAACAGCAGCGCCAAAAGCTTCGAGCAGCCGCGGAACCGGTATAACACGTCGGCGCATCTGGATTTGCATGAACTGCTCACGAACTTTGGTTCGTCGCGATTTGTGGGCGGGCTGAACCTGGCGGCCAATCTGATCGGCAAACCGGGAAAGATGGATGTGCAAGGGCATATGGTTCAGGATATGTACGAAGCCGGCAAGCTTGCGGAGATCAACGATTATTGCCGCTGCGATGTGCTCGATACCTATTTTGTATTTCTTCGCAGCCGGGTGATGATTGGTGCAATTTCGTTGGATGAAGAGCATGGGCTGATCGATGAGGCAAAAACGTGGCTGCTGGAGCGTTTCAAATCGGTGCCGGCTTACAAGCTGTATCTAGATAAGTGGGGTGATTGGAAGAACCCTTGGATTGAGGTTAAAGGGAAGTAGTATTGGCGGATCGCGGAAGCGATTGAAGCGCAGAGACGCGGAGACGCGGAGGATGAAAGCACGAAATTCGAAACTCGAAATCCGAAATAAATTCAAAACAGGGAAATTCAAATGTTTGAAACCGAGTGAATTTTGGTTTCCTCATTTTGGTTTTGTTATTTGATTTTCGGATTTTAGATTTATTTCGTATTTCGAAATTCGTGCTTCGAATTTTCTTCCCACCTTTTCAAAGCCTGATCTTCAGACACATTCCGCTTAGACTTTTCTTGCTGCGCAGCGCCAACGGGTGTTTTGGGCTTTGGTTTGGACGTCGAGGATGGCCCACTCGGTGCTATTGGGTTCAACGATGCGCTGGCCGACGGATGGTGCGAAAGCAAAATCGGACACGGCCAAGTGCCAGAAGACATCGTTTTCTGTATAGGCTCCGGCGCTGTTGGCTACGTCGCCCCAAAACATTTGGCGGGGGAAGCCTCGCACATCAGTAGCCAGGACCGTGCCGCCGCTGGTTTTCAGCGTGACGAGTAATAATGGATCGGCAACTTGTGGAATGTCGTCGGGTGTGAAGTTGATGGGCATGAGAGAAGGATAAAGAGTAATTGAACCGCATAGGGCACAGAAAAAAGCACGAAATTCGAAACTCGAAATCCGAAACAAATTCAAAGCAGAAATTTCAAATACTCAAAACCAAGCCTAATTTTGTTTTTCTGCACTTTGGTTTTTGATTTTCGAATTTTAAATTTATTTCGAATTTCGAAATTCGTGCTCCGAATTTTTCTTCTCTGTGTTTCTACGATGTCAATAATTTACGTTACTGCGCGGGATTGGATTTCGAAGGGTTCGAGGCCGATGAGTTTTGAATCGCACCAATCGATGGTGCGCTGGAGCGAGGCTGCGTAGTCGGTCCATGAAACCATTTGGCCGTCGATGGAGTACGTTGGCTTCGGGTTGGCTCGCAAATCGATGAGTTGTGCGAGCGTTTGTTGGCGGATTAGTAGGATTTGTTCTTGGTCGGACATGGGGGAGGGTTCAGGGTTCGGGGTTCAGAAATTAGGGGTCAAGAGTCAGGGGTCAGTGAAAGAGGCGCAGCCCGGTGGTGGTAGAAAGAAGGCCGGCCTTACGCACCGGGCTGCGCGGGGAAGGTTTGTATTTTTGTTTTCAATCGGATTTGGGCACCACTGTCGGCTTGCATGGCAGTGCAAACACACGGGTGGACAAGCCACCCGTGGCACCCACTTGGTGATGTTATTCAACCACGCCCTTCGCGGTGCTCAGGGCGTGCCACCCAGCCGATTAGCCGGTATTTTTGACGACGTAGCGTGGGTTGATTACGGCGGCGGCGCCTCGTTCGCTGGCTTTGAAGCGCACGATGATATCGCTATTGAAATCTGCTTCGCTGCCTGGTGGCGATTGTGTGACAGTAATTGGCCAGTTTTCCATGTAGGCGAACGCTTTATGGAAATCGCCGATGAACCACCACTTCTTGGCGTCGGCCGCGGCGACGCCGGAAGCAACCACTCGGCGGTAAGCCAAGCGATTTTCCACGACACGATAGCTACCTAAGGGATTGGCGGCGCGCGTTTCTGTTGGCGCGCCTGAAGCGGTATAGGCGATTTCTGTCGCGTTGAAGACGCGATTTGCGGCGTGACGATAGGCGGGCATCACGAGTACGGTGCTTGCACTCACCAGCACCGGTTCGCCGGTGTTCGGGTCGAGAATATCGGCGAATAACTGTTCGGCCGCATCGACATCGGTCCAATCGATGAGCTCGTTGCCAGTCTTCACATTGATCCACGGTGTGCTGGCTTGATAAGTGTTGTAGGTCGTGCCGCGCCATTTGTAGTTGTTGGTCACGCCGATGAGTAAATCTAAAAGCCGCTTTTCTTTGTTGAGGCCGAGAATTTCGCCGACTTCGGCGGCGCGGCTGAGCACGAGGTGCGTGCGATCAAAGAAAATTGCTTCTTTGGTCACTGGCACGATGAAGCCGCGCTTTGTGGTGGAAGGGGTTTCGATATAGTCTTCGCCGAAGCCGAGATTTGGATATGGCATGCCTGGCGAGACTTCTTCGATTTGATCGGCGATGCGCGACACGCCGGGGATCTTTTCTCCGTCAAGCCGCGTGGGGATGGTATCGACGAGTCGCGACATCACGAAGGCTTCTTGCTGATAAGCTTGCATGATGCGCGAATAAATGACTTGACCGGCGACATTGAGGAAGGCGGTGACGTCGACGCCGTCGGCTTCGAGCACTTGAACGCTGCCGCTCGTGCGCGGATCGAGCTGACGCACCCAGGTGTGGCCGTCGGGGATGAGCGTTTCGGCCAAATCGCGGATACTAAAATCTTCGGGGCGCAAATGCTGCTCGCGCAGCGCTTCGTTCAAGTGCTCGACGGTTTTTCGTGGGCCGTCGAGTTCGTAACGGCGTTTGAGTTCTCGGTATTTGATGGACATGAGTTTGCCCTCTTAAATAAGGTTTAGATAGAAAGAAAAAAAACAATCGGAGTCTAATAAACTGCTCGGAGAATCGCCTTGGACGCTTTATCTTCTCGCAGTTCCTCCGGAGGGCGTTGCCCATCCGGTTAATGTGAGAACGCGCGAAAGTGCTATGCGGGCATTGGGCCGCCTTTCATGACGGTGCTGACGATGTCGACCAGGACGCGTGTTGTGTTCGATGCAGCGCGTTTAGCGCAGCGGCCGATCGCTTGAGCCGTTGATGACACTTTGGCGACAACTTGATCTTCGAGGGCCGTGCCGCTGGCGGCTTCGTCGACGGCGATCAAATTGCCAACTTCGAACGTGGTGGCGAGGCAATCGAACTCGAACACGCCGCTGGTGGCCACGCGAATTGGCGTGGTGTCGCCGGCGCGGGAACGTTGCATTGCGACACCGACGAAGACATCGTGAAACGCAACCTGGTTGGCAGATTCGCTGCCGGCGTCGGCCTGTGCGCTGGCAGGCCGCGCATCATCGGTGTTCAGATAAATAAAATCGCCAATTTCGATGACGGTCGCGGAATCGACCGCCAGCATTACGGGGTTGGTATCGCCGTAACGCCAACGCATGACATCGGACATGGGGGAGCTCCTTGAAGTAAGGGTTTAGGGTTCAGTGGTCAGGGTTCAGGGACAGGGAAAATGAACGGGTGAAGGGGTGAGGGGGTGAACGGGTGAGGAAGTAAGTTTTTTCAGCAGGTAATGGCTTTGGCGAATGATTGTGCGTCGGTCACATCGGTGGCGTGGGTCCAGTGCTGATCCCGCGAGGTTGGTGACGAAAGTCGGTTGGCTTCGATCAGGGATTGTTTGAGTGCAGCAAGTTCTGCTCGCAGTTCGGCGAGGTCGTTGGTTTCGCGGCGTGGAGGAGTGGTTTGCTCGGTCGTAGTGAGTTGCAGTGTGTCACCCTCACCCCGGCCCTCTCCCGTCAAGGGAGAGGGAGAAGAAAAGAGTTCGGAGGGGTTCGCGAAATTAGGCACATCCGCGCTTGTTGATTCAAACAGGCCTCGCGTGGTGGCGGGGTCGGCGACGAGATCGACACTGTGGACGCGGATGATTTCTTCGACGAGTGTTTTGTCGCCTTGCCGATTTAGCCGCGCTTGCACGTTGTGTGAGAAGCCGACGTTTTCGGGGGCGTGCTGGGCGTCCCAGGCAAGTTGCTCGGCCAAGGGATGTTTGGGATTGAAATGAAAATCGCCGAACAGGCCTTCGCTGCTGCGATGTTCTACATTTCGCACGACGCCGATGCGTTCTTGATAATCGCGTGGTGAAAGTGGATGTCCTTTCGGATGATTTACGTTGACTTTAGCGCCGTCGTACAAACCGGCGGCGCGTGAGAGCGCCTCGGGCGAATATTCGCGACCGTTGCGCGAATGCAGGCCAAGAATTTTAATGCCACGAATTACGCCGAGCGTGCGATCGACACGAAGTGAGATGCCGCGCGAGTCGCAGAATTCTTGCAAGTGTTCTGACATGGGATTGGGTTCCTTAATGGGGAATGTGGAATGGGGAGTGGGGAATTTTTTTTTGCAGCGGAAGCGCAAAAGTTGATAACTCTCGAGAAAAAGCGGATTTTGCGGTGGGAAGCGCTTCCGGATTGTTTCCGTTTTGCTTCCGATTAGTTTCCGAATAGCTTCCGGATAGTTTCCGGTTTACTTCCGGTTTGTTTCCGGAGTTGGTCATGTGGTCTGGGTACAAGGGAAACCTCGATGCTGGATGGGAATGTCATTGGTGGACTTCCGGAGCGTGTTACGCTCCGGTTGCTACTAACTGGGTGGAAAGTGGGTTTGTGGTTCAGGGTTCGGGGTCAGAACAATAGGAAGTTTGCTGGCTGACACGTCGGGCTTTCATCGCACGAAAAAAGCCCGCGGCGGAACGTTGTGTTCTGCGGCGGGCTCGAGGTGATACGATGCCCAAGGGCAGGAGTTAGGGTTCAGGAATCAGGAGTCAAGGATTTTGAGACCATGTGATTCCTAATTTCTGATTTTTATTTATCGATTTTTTCGATGACGCGGCGAATGTGTTGGATGATGCCGTCTTGAATGGAAAGCTCTAGCGCTGCTTTGCCGTAAAAACCACGGCGTAATGCCTCGGATAAAATCGCAGCCAGTGCGGTTTCGATTTGCGACATTTTGGTTTGGTTTTCAGGATTTGCATTCTGGGTTACGTCCTTCGCTTTGTTGGTCGTCATATGCTTTTTGCCCCTTTCTGCGTCTGACGTGCATTTGCGCTATTTTATTTTTGATGCGCGATAAAATTTGCTTGTTCTTGATCGTAATCCAATCCTGAAAGTTGGCTCCAGGTTTGCGGTGATAGAATGCCGGCGGCATGTTCGATTTGCCGCCTGTGGGCATCTTGTAATTGGTCTCGCATACATGGCGAAGGGGGAGCAGCTTGAATATCGATAATTCGTCGCACTTCGACCGGCAATGTGCCGGCTTCGATTGCCGCGCTGACGGCTCGCCACATCACCGCCAGGTCGTCGCGTATTTGTTCCGCTTGCAATCGTTGGAACATGCGCATCGCCGGGCCTTCGGCGACCATGGTGGAAGCGTAGTTTGCGTTCGAGGCATCGGACGTGAGCATGAACTCCGGCATTACCAAGCGGCTGGCAATGGCTCGGAGCTCTGCTTGCAGCACGATTACATACGTGGAAGCGTTGATGCCGGCTGCGGGAAAATCGTATTCGATGCCCGCATGGGCATCTAAAATAGTTCCCGGTTCATAGCGACGCACCGGCGCGGTGTTTTGCCCGGTCGTTTGCGAGACCAATTGGGAAGTTCGGTCGAAAGCGAATTGTTGCACGGCTGCGGCGGTGCCTTGTCGATGCTTGCGAATCAACGCGATGGCCGATTGAATTTCGGCAACGGCGCTCATGTTTCGCAGCAGTTTTTCCGCACGGCGCAAATTTTTTCGCACCGGATAGAACAGCGGCAGCCCACGGCGCACGTTGGCATCGACATTTGCTTTGCGATGTTGAATCTCCGCGGCATCGATGAGCCGGCCGTCGATAAAATACCCACGAATGCTTTCCACATCGGCGCGCTGGGTAAGGATGCCGAAGCGTGCCGCAGAGTTGGCGGCATATTCGACGGGGGTGACGATTTGATCGGGTTCGACAAACCGCACTCGTAGCGTGCCATCTCGGCCGGGAAAGAACCGCAGAAACGCTTCGCCGTCGCGATCTTTGCGCCGTACAATTTCCTGCTGACGGCGATGCCAGCCGTTCAATTCGATGAATTCTTCGATCACGCGTTGCACATCGGCAACCAAATCGGGCGATGCTTGTTGACGTTTGCGAATGGTCGCACGGTAGGCGTGTCCTGGACCGACGATATAACTGATGCGGTTTTCATGCCCGTTGATGGCAAATTCGTTGTCGAGTGCCAGCGAGCGGCACTGACGGCGAACATCGGCCAACTGGGCCTCATTGGCTGGTGCCAATGCCGCGAGGCCGGTTGAGCCATTTGCACCGGCAGGCGATAAGCCAGCGAGCGGCAGCCAGCTTTCGCCATCGTCGCCAGAGGCTTCGTACGGATCGACCAATAGATCGTGATAAGCTTCACGAAGTTGCCGGCGAAGTTTATTCAATGGAGATAATGCGGATGACATTGGGCTTGTATTTTGGTTGACAAAGCGAGTCAGTAGGGCAGTGAATTCGGTACATTTTTATATACTGAACTAATGTACTTTTCAAGTGCTAAAAACAAGAAATTTAGGGGGTGCCCTAAGTAGTGGACAAGTAATCACTTATGGCACGAGGTAATCCTTTTGCAGCAGAGTGCCAGACGGCTTGCCACTTGATGATTCGGTCGGCGAAAGGATTCGCCTCCTACAGTCCGAATTTTCAGCCAGAGTGACTTGGTTACGTCGTTTCGACGGTTTCTGGCTCGTAGATGTTTCGTGTCGCGATGCCTTCTTCCACCAGCCGATCGTACATCAGCTTGTGGCCGTAGAGGCTGATTTTGGGATAATCTTCGGGGCTGCACTCGACGGGGTAGGTTTCGTTTCGCTCTGAGATTTCGACGACTGCTTGCCTGTGTGCCGCATAGAGTTTTTCGAGATTGGACGTGGGGAGCGAACGCGTGTGAAATCGGCCGACTTGGTGCGTTTTCGTGACGATGTTGGCTGTTTCGAGATAATCGCCGCTCTCAAAAATCGTGGCAAACGCGCAACACTTCAGCGGAAAGAAGCTGAGCAACTGCTGGGTCGTGATTTCTCCGAAAGTTTGCTGGTCTTCGCTCAACAGGACACGGCAGAAAAATGGAGTGCGACGTTTCAAGCGATAGTCTCCCACCTGGCGAAAACCCATTGCTTCCATTTCAGGAGTAAATCGCTCGAAAAATCTTCGTGTTATGCCAGGCAAATTCTGGAGCCCTACCAGGGAATGGTTGATGCGTTCCATTCCGCGTCCCAAGCGACATGCGAAGCAACGAATTGTGACGTACGAAAGTGGAAATGGAATTGCTACCATGGTGAGCAAGAACGGCAGCATAAAGCTCGACAGTTCGGGTGGCAGATCTTTGTTTTTGAGCAGTGTCAAAGCCATTCCAAGAAACGTGATTGCTACCACGGCATACACCGTCGGGCTGGTTCGCACCATCGATTTTTGCTTGGTATCGCGAAGTGTGAGCCAAGCGATTAGCAACAAGGCTGCCGAGCTGGTTGCGATCAACCCAAAAACGATCCAAACGTTCGTCGTATTAAGCTGGACTTTCGCCAGCACATTGGCAGCAGGCTGATTTGGCGCGGCTTTGGCGTTTTTGGCTGCTTGTGCTACGGCGCGCAGCGGCTCGGCCGCGATAACAAGCGTGAACGTAATTAACACTAGCGCCATCAACGTGAACAAACCCGTTGCCGCAAAGAGTGGCAAAAACGGCGGGCGATATTCTTCGAGCGGCCGCGGATTGTGGTTTTCGTTTAGGTCGAACGAGTTCCAAGGCGGGCCGGCTGGCGTGTTCATGCGAAGCCTCCATAAGATCGACAGGCGTTGTGAAAGCCTACCTTATGGATTTGGGCTTTTATGCTAAGTAGCTCTGCGGAATGCAGCAGGCAGGAAGCGGTGACAAAATGCTGAAAATCGTCGGGCAAATCGTGAATGATGCAGCTTGTTTACCGCGGTGGATTTTGTGGCGGCGAGGTCACGCGCGGCGCTGGAGCAGGGGCGATCATGCTGCCGCTGCTGCTTTGAATTTGACCGGAGAAGCTGCCTTTGGTTGGTGAACCTTTAATTGTTGGGCCATTGAATGATCGTGGTGGCGCGCCGATGCGATCTTGCTGAACGACTTGAGCAGGTATACGACCATCTCCATTCAAGACAAGCAAATCTTTTCCTCGATCATAAGAAAGCGTGTTACCGCTTGCGCTATAGATTTGCCCTTCTTCGCCCATGCCTTCTACACGCGTACCACCTTCGGCGTTCACGAATACGGGCATCGAGCCATCGGCGGCGCGTGGCAGTTGGCTGACTTTGAGTTGATCGCTATGCAGCACCATTTTTCCTGGTTGCATGTCTTCATCAACCAGTTCTGTTTGCCAATTCGGCACCGGTCCGAAGATGCCACGCACTTGGTCGAGAAAATTCACTTCTCGGCGATCTTCGAGCATGTTGCCGCTGATGCCGTTTTGAAATTCGATTTGCGAATAAGTGATTTGGTTTTCTTCGGCTGCGTTTTGGGAATTATTCGAGCTGGCTGGACGTCCGGGGATCGACAATTGTGGGCGGCGGCCGAATCGCCAACTTTTGGCGATGCCCGGGCCTTGTGAGCGAGTTGCGCCGGTAATTTGGTTGACGGTTAGATCGGTTAGTTTCATGCGATCGGCGGAGACGGGCTGCCCGTTTTTGAAGGACAGGTTTTCGAGCAGTGCATCGCCACGAGCTGTGAGCAGTTCTACTTCGGGTTGCTGCTGACGTGCGCGAGAATTTGCGAAATCGACCCGATCGCGGAGCGTCACTTCGAGTTGTTCGTTGCGAATGGACTGTTCGTCCGATTGATCATTGGCGATCGACACTTGTTTGGCGACTACGCCGCGAATGAATCGAACGGTGCGGCCGTCGAAATCCATACGTTCTTGCCAAGCGACGTCGAGCGGACCGCGGTTGGTAAGCGACGGCGGCTGACGAGGGGCATTGGTCATTGATGCGGGTTGGATTTGCCCGATGTTTTGGCGGCCTTCCCAATGCATTTCGCCGGGGCCTTCGATCCACATTCGATTGGCGCCGCGATCGAGATTTACATTTGTGCCGCGCATCGTCATGCCTTGTGCCAAGATGCTGGCCGGCTGGCCGGACACCGTAACTTGTGAATCGGGCGCATTGGCGCGTTCGACCTTCAGCCAGTTGCCGCGGATACCGAGCGGCGATTGTTCGCCTGGAACCGGCGGTGTTTGGTCAAATTTTACATTGTCGGTGAGGATGGCGAATTCGAGCTCGCTGTGTGAGCCGTTGAGAGCCAAGCCGGTTTCCAATAAGCGGCAAGCAATTTCGTAGTGCTCTTGCGGCGGTGCTGGTTGGCGGGAGCGTGGATCGTTGGTTGATCGTGGATGGTTTTGATTACGCGCGAAGCCTGTTGAGCTTTGTGGAGCGGCGCTTGCCAGGGCGCCGGTGCGAAACCAAGTTTTCAGTTCCTCCAGATCACCGCGGAGTTGCGGCGACTCGATATGCACTTTTCCTTTGGCGAGCAGACCGTCGGGCTGGACGCGCGAACGAATCGCGGCGAGTGAATTTGAGCGATTGTCGAGCGGCGCAGTGCGCCCGCTGGAATCGATCGGCACAGCGGCGGCGGACAATTCATTCAGCCAAAGATAGATTTCGTTGGCGTCGATTTGGCCTTGGCCGGTGTACTCGACATGGGCTTCGCCGACAATCGAGAGCAAATGCTTGTCTTTATCGGGCCGGAGTTCAAGTTTGTCGGCCCAGCGTGCCGAGATTTGGTCGGTGGATTCTTCCGCAGGAGTTGCTTTGAGCCAGCCTGGGCCTTGCGAGTAGAGTTTGCCGAGCAGCATTCCTTGAGGCGCCGGTTGATAATGGAGTGTTCTGGCTTTTGCCTCGTTTACCTCGCGCACTTTCAGATGTACGGGGGGTGAGCCTTCGGTAGTTTCGAGCGAAATGCGGCCCGTGCGGATGTCGTATTCCATGCGAGTGCCGATGGCGTACACTGAATTCGACGGCGCGCTAACTTCTACGGGATAGCCACGGGCTTCGAAGCGCTGGGGAACCAGCCGCGGCATTCGCTGAGCGCCGGGTTTTGGTTCGGCGCTGACAGTTTGCTGGGTTTTGGCTTGCGCTTTTTTCGCCGCTTTTTCGGCGGGCGTTAGCTCGCGTTCGGCAAAGAAGATCGAGAGCAGGCCGCCAGTCAATTGATCGGCCGGTCCCATTTCGTTGGAGCGCATCACGACGACGTCGTCGTGGAACTCGGCCACGTAGGCGACTAGATCGAATGTGAATGGTCCGGTGCAGCGAATATCGACGGGCCGATTGCGACTGGCATTTTTTTGTTGGGCTTGTTCGTCGCCGGGCAAAATTCCCGCGTCGCCGGGTTGTAAGTGCATTTGCACTTCTCGCATGAGCTTGAAATCTTGAATGCCACTGATGCTTGGACCAATCGATGTGCCGCCGTTTTGTGCCGGTAACAGTGTGATGCGCATGTCGCGACCTGAACCATGGCTGGGGCCGAAGCGGAATTGCACGGGATGTTCTGAGGCAATTTCGTTGCCGACCATTTTGATGTCGCGGGCATGAACTTCCAGGTCGTCGCCTCCTTCGGGACGCGTGGCGGCGCTATAGATGAGGACCGAGCCTTTGATCTCTGCACCGGTGAGTTTGCCGAGTTGCAATCGGCTGATATCGACTTCGTTTTCGAATTGCAGCACGGCACTTTGGTCTTCTTGAGTTCGCATGATCACGACGCGACGACGGCTGTCGGGAGTTTCGACCTCTCCATCAGGGAGGAAGAGCAACGTGCAAGGTCTCAACTCAATGCAATTTTTAGGAAGGTCTCGACCGTTGCCGACTCGATAATCTTTGACGAGCGCTTTGACCGTGTCGCTTTCGAGCATCAACGGGTTGTCTCGTTCCCACGATCCTTCGGGAAAATATCGCAGGTAGGGTCCCAGACGATTTTGCGGCGCGAGCGGTACGACATCGACATCATTGGGCTTTGCTACGCGTTTTTCCACCACAGGTGGATCGATGAACGGTTCAGCCGCAAGTCGATAGACTCCAAACACCGCCAGCACGGCGAGGAGGCTGGTCGCGGTGCGTTTGAGGCGGGTGAACATCGGAGAGGCAGAAGGCAGAGGGCAGAATGTGGAATGGGGAGTGTGGAATGGGGAATGTTATGTCTGCTTTTTAGCCTCCGAATTTTCGCAGCACGTCTTGCCAGCGGTTTTGCGCTTTGAGTAGTACTTCGATTACTTCGCGCAGTGCTCCGCGACCGCCGTTGGATTTTGTGACATAGTGGGCCGCGCTGTGCAGATCTTCGCTGCCATCGCCCACGGCGACGGCCAGGCCCACATGGCGCAGCACCGGCAAATCGGGCAAGTCATCGCCCACGTAACAGACTTGTTCTGGCTTCAGATGGCGCTCTGCA